>CALGJU010000277.1 GCA_937928685.1 uncultured Granulosicoccaceae bacterium | reverse complement strand
ACGCAGAATAGTGACGAAACAGGCTAATCGAGCGCTAACGTTGACTTGGAAGTTGACGTGCGACGTAATCGGAAGTTATCGCTGCATGAACACAACTCAACACAACGACAACAAACGCGCCGGTACCGGTCGTGTGACGGGCAAGCGCTCGTCCTCCGAACGCAGCGTTCTCGTATGCGATTTGAGTCAAACCCAGAACGTCATTTCAGAAGAAATTCAAAAGGCGGGTTGGAAAGTCGACCTCGCTAGCAACACCGCGATCGCTGAGAAGTGCCTCTACAGCCACGAATACCACGTAGGCATTGTGGTACTGACAGATGCGACGCAGCTACAGCCATTAGAAGAAATTCTGACTCGCCACCACCTTCACTGGGTCGCAGTTGTCGAGCCCGATCTGATCAACGACGAAAAGGTCGCCAGCACTATTTCTGATCACTGCCACGATTACCACACCCTGCCGTGTGATCACAAACAATTGGTTGCCACACTTGGACATGCCTATGGCATGTCTGTGTTGCGTCCGAAGCCAGCCATGCAAGACATCATGGCTGATGAAGACACAAAGATGGTCGGCCAAAGCGAATCAATGCTTGCCCTGTACGCCACGATCAAAAAATCTTCCCGTGTTGATGCGCCCGTGATGATTACCGGCGAAACCGGCACTGGCAAAGAGCTTGTCGGCCGTGCTCTGCACAATCAATCACCTAGAAATGATGGCCCATTTGTGACCGTTAGCTGTGCAACGATCCCCGAAGGTCAAATAAGTGAAGTGCTGTTTGGTTCTGACAGTGAAAAAGGCAAATTAGAAGAGGCAAACGGCGGCTCGCTATTCCTGGATTCAATCACTGACCTGCCTGCAACACAGCAAATGTTGCTGCTGCGTTTTATGCAGTCAGGCATGCTCGATGATGGCAAAGGCAGACAACACCAGATTGATGTACGCATCATTACTTCATGTCACAACAACATAGATGAAGCGGTGAAGGTGGGTACCTTCCGTGAAGATCTCTACTATCGTCTTAATATTTTACACATCGAAATTCCACCACTGCGGGAACGTATTGGTGATGTTGACAGTTTGGCACAGTTTTTCTTCAATCAATTCACTGCAGAATCACCAGGGCGCATAAAGGGCTTTTCGCAGCAGGCGAAAATTGCCATGCATCAGCATCATTGGCCCGGTAACGTTCGTGAGTTACTCAACCGCGTACGCCAGTCGATGGTGATGTGTGAGAGCAGCCTGATTCAAGCAATCGATCTTGGACTGGGCACACAGGGCGCAGCTGACGGAGATAGCGACGCACCTACCAATCTTGATGAAGTACGGGCTAAAGCAGAGGGCGACTTTATTCGCAAGGCTCTGGAGCGTAACTACAACAACGTGACAGAAACCGCCGGACAGCTTGGCGTATCGCGAGTCACCTTGTACCGCTTGATGAAAAAATACGGTGTAAATATAGCCGGAAGCGGACGACGCAACGCTGCTACCAGCAAATAGATTCTATTCAGAGGCCTGAAAGCAACACATTGCTTTCAGGCCTCTGAATAAGTCAACGTCTAGCCAGTACACTAGCTCAAGTAGCTGCCATTGTTTGCACGCTGCAGCCACTTGTCTACAAATCGATCTACCGCTGCTTCCGCTGCAAAGCCAAACTTTTCCGGTAGTGATTTTTTAACCTCAAATTTTACCCGATAGACATCAGCGCTCTCACAGCTGCTAACGATATATTCGTCACTGGTGAGCACCTCGTCAATAAGATTCATTCCAACTGCTGCCTGACCACTCCATACTTCGCCGGTGGCAACCTGTCCTATATTGGTCTGCGGCCTGAATTTCGAGATGAAGCTTTTGAACTGATCATGTATTACCTTCAGCTCTTCAATAAACTTTTGTCTACCCTGATCTGTATTTTCTCCAAGCACTGTCAGTGTTCTTTTATATTCACCAGCAGTGAGTAACTCCACATCAACATCGTATTTTTTCAGCAATCGATTGATGTTCGGTATCTGCGCCATCACACCAATTGACCCTATAAGTGCAAACGGCGCTGCAATAATTTTGTTGGCAACACAGGCCATTAAGTAACCACCACTTGCCGCTACTTTGTCAACGCACACGGTAAGCGCGATATTCTTATTACGGACGCGTTCAAGCTGTGCCGCTGCCAAACCATAACCATGAACAGTGCCGCCTCCACTTTCAATATTGATCAACACCTCGTCATACACATCGGCAATTGATAAAACAGTGGTGATCTCACGCCGCAGACCACTTACCTGGCTTGCTCTGATATCGCCTTTAAAGTCGAGCACAAACATTCGTTTACGTTTTTTTTCGTCAACAATGGTCGTCCCGTCTCCTCGGCTTTTAGCAGCCACCTTGGCTGCTTTCTTTGACGCCTTATCTTCGAGCTTCTTCTGTTTCTTTTTATTCTTTAGCGTGCTTTTCAGATCACCATGTTCAAGCACGGCTGCGAACATAGCCTCTTTATTGTCATCTAGTTGCTCGTTGACATGGGTGATAGTCATGCTGCCTTTATCACGCCCACGCCCCCTACCACCCAGTGACACGATCAGCACCACCAGCGCGACTGCCAATATAAAGAAAGTCAGCATCTTGGCCAAGAAAAGCCCATACCCCAGAAAAAACTCACCCACGCTCTAATTCCTGTAACAAGTTAACTATGCTAATGACGGCCAGCCAGGAGCCGATCCGAGAACTAGGATCTACTGCGGTCGCGATATTTTGGCCAGCTATTACGATCCATATCGTTAAAGAAGAATGACTATTCGCCTCTAACGATCGAAATATCTGACTCAAAATCTCACTACGGCCCTAGTTCTTGGACAGGCTTTCTCCTAGCCGACCCTCTTAATAAACCAGCATTGATGGATTTTCGGATTTCTTGCGAAATCACGTTGAATACTCCACTTGCTGCGATCTTCCACCAGATACTTCTTTTTTATTGCTTCATCCAACTGAAAGCGCCGATAGTTGTTGGAAAAAATCAACGTACCTGACTCACTGAGTATAGCCATACAATCGTCAATCATCGACTGGTGATTTTTCTGCACATCCCAGTCCTGCTCCATCGCTGTAGAATTGGAAAATGTAGGCGGATCAAGAAAAATCAAATCATATCGCTGTGATTGCACACGCTGCTTTTTCACCCAATCAGTACAGTCGGCCTTAATCAGCTGATGCTGATCCGGATCAAGCTCATTCAGCACATAATTCTTCTGTGCCCACTCAATATACTTAGGAGACAAATCCACACTTACGGTGCCCGCCGCACCACCCAGTGCGGCATGTACCGACGCTGTGGCGGTATAGCAATACAAATTCAAAAACAATTTATCCTTTGCCTGACCTGCTATCCAGTGGCGAACTTTACGATGATCAAGAAACAAACCGGTATCAAGGTAGTCGTGCACGTTTATCAACAGGCGGCACTTACCCTCCACTACTTCATGGTAGCGGTTGGTTTTCTCTATACGCTGATACTGTGTTTCGCCTCGCTGCCGACTTCTACGCTTGACCGCCAGATCCTTGCTATCGCACGCCAACAACTCACAAACCACTGGCAACGCTGCATCTATACGCTGCTGAGCCAGCACAGGGTCAATATGCTTTGGCGCTTGGTACTCCTGCAGACTGACCACCACACCCCTGGCACTTTGATAGACGTCTAATGCAAAGGCAAAGTCCGGTAGATCAGCATCGTAGATTCGATAGTTGGTCACTGACGTTGATTTAATCCAGCCACCCAGCACACGGATATTCTTTTTCAGTCGATCGTGAAATTGATCCACCCCGGACACGCTAGCGCTTTGCTTTTTCGGCTTTGCGCGCGCCCAAATACCTTCAGCGGCCTCACCATCGGAGACCATATCATTAGAGCTGTCTTCACCTCTGTCAGCGTCGCCTGCCGCCGGCGGCAACGTGGAAGTAAACAACTTACATTCAAGGTCACCGTTGCGGCACTCAAGCACCACTCGTCTCGACATGCCAGTACGGTGAAATAAAGACGGGTTACCGGTAAATAAGGCTAAATCCCAATTCGGTGCTTTGGTCTTTAGAGCGCGACCAAGCTTGCTATAAAAAACACCAATAGTGCTCTCATCTTCGAGACGTTCACCATAGGGTGGATTAACCACCACCAGACCAGGACCATTTTTAAAGGCACCTCCTGTGGCAAAGAAATCTGCCTGACTCACACTTATTACGTCACTTAAGCCTGCAGCAGCAATATTTGTGGTTGCCGCCTTGAGCGCCTCGTCGTCCACATCAAACCCTGTAATCTCCGGCATATCATTAAGCCCTGCCTGCAAACGCTGTTGCGCTTCATCGAGAAGAGACTCCCACACGGGTGCCTCATGATGACACCAGGAAATAAAACCAAAGTAGTCACGTTTAAGCCCCGGGGCACAGTCCGCCGCGATCATCGCCGCCTCGATTAAGAAGGTTCCGGAACCACACATCGGATCGACCAATGGTGCACCGTGTTCAGCCAATGCAGGCCAGCCCGCCTTGGTGAGAATACTGGCTGCCAGGTTTTCCTTTAAAGGCGCCATACCTCCTGCTTTGCGGTAATTTCGCCGGTGTAAACTACTGCCCGCCATATCGAGACTCACCCGCGCCCTATTCTTAAACAGATAGACGTTTATTCGAATATCAGGTTCACTACGATCGACGCTGGGGCGTTGGCCTGTTTTATCGCGAAACCAATCAACCACCGAATCTTTGGTCAGCTGTGCGCCGTACTGACTGTGGGTGATACAGGAACTTTGGCAGAAAAAGTCCACCGCTATAGTGCCGCTTTCTTTGACGTGTTCATCCCAGTCAACTTGCTTCAATGCCTCGTAATAGCTCTTCTCATCCGTAACCCTGAATGCCGCAAGCGGATACAACACACGATTGGCAATTCGCGACCATAGACAAACCCGATAGATATCAGCAATGCTCAACTCACAATCGACCCCCGCACGGCGGGTTTTCAAAGTGTCAGATTGCGAGAGCGGCATTGCTTTAAGCTCTGCCGTAAGCAGCTTTTCCATACCAGCCGGGCAGGCAACAAAGCAGTTTTTAGAGGGTGACGTTGACAAAAGAGAGGGTTCGCAAGGGAGTGACGGACACCCTACCGTGCGGCGACGTCAACGTAAAGATTCAATCATTGCAAGAACTGAAAATGTTGTCAGCATGCAGGAAAAAACCGATCCGGCCCGATGAGTTATTTCTATGCCTGGCGGGGCTTCAGTTCCCCGCAATTTAAAGCTTGCGACGCTCCACTGCAGGCCACACATTGCCAAGCTCTTGCACAGATCCCTCAGGCGCCAGCCGACTATACCTGCCAGTGAGCTCACGCAACCGCAACGCCAACCCTTCATCCACCTGAGGCCAGTCAAAACGCCACTGCCAATTGCCTTCCATCGTGCCGGGCAGATTCATTCTGTGGCCGCGGCCCAAGCCCAGAATATCCTGCATCGGGAAAATAGCAGTTTGCGCAACAGACATCATTGCACTTCGAACCAATGGCCACGGCATATCATGGTCATTACACTCTAGGTATCGACAAACCTGCTGTTTTGTATGGTCGCTCTCATGGTGATACCAGGAGGCGGTAGTGTCGTTATCGTGCGTGCCGGTATAAACCACCATATCACTACTATGATTATGTGGCAGATGATGATTGCCAATATCCCCGTCAAACGCGAACTGAAGTACTTTCATACCTGGCAGTGAAAACTGTTTTCGAAGATTATCTACTTCAGCGGTAATTATCCCAAGGTCTTCAGCAACCAGTGGCATATCAGTAAATTGCTGTTGAATCTTTTGCAGTAGCTCAGGGCCTGGAGCTTTTACCCACTGGCCATCTTTTGCAGTTTTGGAAGTAGCAGGCACCTCCCAACAGGCTTCAAGACCACGAAAATGATCTATACGAACCATATCAAATAAACTGAAATGTGTTCGCAGTCGATCAGTCCACCAGAGAAAGTCACTCTTGCGCAGCGCGTCCCAGTCATACAGTGGGTTACCCCACAATTGTCCGTCATCTGTGAAAGCATCTGGCGGTACCCCGGCAACAATGGTTCCACGACCATCATCATCTACCGTAAATATTTCGCGGTGCGCCCATACATCAGCGCTGTCACCAGAGACGAATATAGGCAAATCACCAAACAGATATATACCATGTGCATGAGCAAAACGCCTCAGTTCACGCCACTGGCAAAAGAACACATATTGCTCAAACTTGCGCAGCTGAATCTGATCTTCAAAACCTTTTATTGCTGCTTCAATCGATGATGCCTCATAACGTCGCAACCCTTGTGGCCAATCAGCCCACCCACTACCTTGCTCAAGCTGTTTAATCACTACAAACTTGGCGTAATCATCAAGCCAATATTTCTGGCCACTGACAAACCGTTCAAAATCATTGCGCGTTTTTTCATCAATCGTTTCGAGTGCCGTTTTGCATGCTCGTTCGAGAGTATTCAGACGCCATTGATTATCGTCTTCTGCACGCTGCCATATATCTTTCTCGAGCCAGCCTTTATCGACCAGCCAATCAAGGCTAATCAACAAGGTGTTACCCGCGTGTGTTGAAAGACATTGGTAGGGACTCCCATCGGCATGGGTCATGCCCAGCGGCATCATCTGCCAGATACTTTGCCCGGCAGCCGCCAGAAACTCTATAAATCGATAAGCATTATGAGAAAAATCACCACTGTGCCAAGGCCCTGGCAGCGATGTCGGGTGCAGTAAAATACCGCTGCGCCGGTCTGCAAATGGATTATGTAATCGCACGTTGAGTTTCTATCTACTACGGTGTTGTTACTCAGCTTATGCTGTGTAAATTCTGGCCAAGCATATCTGATGTCACTAGCGTCACCCCATTGGGGCTGACATGATATTTTTCTTTGTCTGACTCAATATCAATACCAATTTTAGTGCCTGCCGGTATGATGCAGCCTTTATCTATAATAGCTTTATGAATTTCACAGTGATCCTGCACGACCACTTCCGGCAGCAGTACAGAGCGATGCACCAGGGAAAACTCATCAACTGATACGTTAGAAAACAAACAGGATTCACGCACCTCAGCACCCGAAATGATGCACCCGCCTGACACCATAGAATCCAGTGCAACACCGCGCTTTTCATGCGTATTAAATACAAACTTGGCGGGAGGTACTTGCTCCTGATGAGTCCAGATTGGCCAGTCTTTATCATACAAATTAAGATCAGGCACGACACTGGTAAGCTCTAAATTTGCCTGCCAAAAAGAATCTACTGTGCCGACATCTTTCCAGTAACTCTGCTCACCGCTTTGCTTATCAAGAAAGGAGTATCCAAAAACAGATTTCGACTGAATAACGTTAGGAATAATATCTTTGCCAAAATCGTGCGATGAATCAGGGTCGTTGTGATCTTCAATAAGTTGCTTGACCAGAAACTCTACATCAAAAATATAGATGCCCATTGACGCGAGCGATACGCCTGGCTTGTCTGCCAGCTCCGGGGGATGTTCCGGCTTCTCTTCAAATGCATCAATACGCCCGTCTGCGGCCATGCTCATCACCCCGAATGCATGGGCATCAGCAACAGGCACTTCAATACACCCCACCGTCAAATCAGATTGTTGCGCCACGTGATACGCCAGCATCGGACCATAATCCATTTTATACACATGATCACCCGCCAGCACGATGACATGCTTTGGACCCAGGCTGCGAATAATATCGATATTCTGGTACACCGCATCTGCCGTGCCTTTGTACCATGAGTTTTCATCAGTCCTTTGCTGAGCTGGTAGCAACTCTATAAAAGGGCCGAAATCACCACCAATCATTCCCCAGCCACGCTGAATGTGGCGAATCAAAGAGTGCGCTTTGTACTGAGTTAAAACACCCACCCGGCGAATACCGGAGTTGAGGCAGTTTGAAAGCGGGAAATCAATAATACGAAACTTGCCACCAAAAGGTACTGCCGGTTTTGCACGCCAATCGGTTAAATTTTCCAGTCGCGAGCCTCTTCCACCGGCCAAAACGAGCGCCATGGTGTCACGTGTCAAACGACTGACAAAGCGGCCCGCTGTTGTAGAATTTTGGCTATATACGTTTAT
>CALGJU010000276.1 GCA_937928685.1 uncultured Granulosicoccaceae bacterium | reverse complement strand
TGATCGCTGCTTACTGCTCTGGAAAGTTGAGTATAAAAACGATCAGAAAAAAGTGCATTGGAATTTGCATCTTGAAGATAGTCAGGGAGAAATAAAGGTGAATGGATTCGAGTTTGACCGATAGCCAATTCTGTAAGCGTTATTCCTTTGTTCGGTGGACAAGGAGCGGGATGTCAATCGCTTCTGGCTGAACTAAAAAGGCGGTCGACTGCCTGGGAGAGCTTGCGGTCTACCTTGCAACTGCGTGGCTTTGTTTAAGCGCACTGTCTCAGACGCAACTGACTGTTGCGCAAATTGACCGTTTCCCTCATGCGCTCAAGCTGTTACCTGAGCATGGCTGCGGTGCAGCTTCTTCATCTGTGGAATGTGGTGATCACGGTTCGGCCGGTACGGGTGGTTCACGTTGGATCGGAATGCGCGTCTTTGTATGCGGGGTACACCAGGCAGGCCGGTTTCGCCGCAACGAATGACCAGTTTGGTCGATGGCCGGCCTGAGAGAATAACGTCTTCACATCGGCATGGATTAACGAGCATTCTGCCAAAATAGGTCGGATTAAATTTGAGTCGGGTGGTGCTGCTGGCTCGGTTGGGTTGACTGGTTTTTTGCATTACCTGAGGTTCCGATCACGGGGCGTTATCGACTCGAGTTCCGTGGCGAGCTAGGCTGGCGATAACTGTAATCGATTGCAGACCGGGCGGCGGGAATCGAACCCGCGTCCGTGAGTACTCACGATGTGCCAACGATTAGCGCAGTGCGCAGCGCCGGTATCGATTGACAGTTTATCGCCTTCTCGCCATTTGAGTTATATCTGAAAGGATATTTGAGTGTTCTGGCTTGGCGCTTTTTCGATATCCATCGTCGGGGTGGCCTAGCTGACGCTGCTGTGGGCTGACATCCCTGCAACCTGGCTGACCTTCACCGAGACACTTTGGTTCAGCCCACGCAAATCAAAAGCGATTATTACTTAGTTTTGATCACCTGTAGAAAAAGTGAGGACATCAATTCGTACCAATTAGGCCGTAAATAGGTTAGGTTTTTACCTAGATGCAATCTGGGGGAATCCGTTGAAAAATACACAAATTCAAAAGCTGGCGGAAATTTGCGATAGCCGAATGAATTGCATTGTCAAGCCACAGGAGCTACGCAGGAAGAGCTCAAGTCGGTTCGATAAGCTGGTGATCGGAGTTGCGATGGTGGCAGAGGCCGCTGGTTGGCCTGACACGATGCGCCAAATCAGAGGTAGCATCGACTGGTGGATGGCGGAACTTGAGCCACACGGAATGATTGATTGGTATAAGCCGGAAAGCACCAAAACACCTTTCAGTTTATTCGTCGATATGTATCAGCACGGTTACATGGATAGAATTGATAAAGAGGGTGGGCGGGTAGAGTACCAACTCACGCCGCAAGGATTCAAATGTGGCAATTGTCGGTACACGCTGCACCAAATTTATGCATAAGCAATTGTCAAACCGGGTCACGGTGAGTGCGGTTCGCAGATGATCACGGTAAACAATTAACGCTGGAACAGGAGTATTAACGAGACATGAATGCGATAGAAACAAGCGAAGCAAAAGACGGGCTGGCATCACCGACGTTAAGTATGCTTGAGGTATTACAGTTTGCGTTTATTGGCGCTATAACACTGCCACATTTGATCGATAAAATGTCGGCACTAGACATAACGCAGGCAGCACTATTCGACGTTGCAGCCATTGTTATTCTTGTTTTAACGGTGGTGTTGTTTTTAACGGTTAAGAGTCGTCGGTTGGGCAGTATATATTTTCGACTCGATAAAACAGAATATGAACAATTGGTTTTAGCGACGCCAAAAAATCCGGGTAGCAAATATATTCGTTTCACATCGCTGTCTACAATGCGGGAAATGTCAACGGTGAAAAATGTTGACCTGTGGTACTCCACCTGCCTCGATGTAGCCGCGCAGTTTATTCTTAAAATGTCCCATATGATTGTATATTTAGCGAGGGTCAATTTTTCGTATTCGCCAAAAACAGATGCACCCAAGTCATTGTTCAAAGAGTGGACCTATGATGTTAATCACACCAAGAACAGCTACCAGCGATTTACCCTGTCAAAAAATATCTTTGTGAACGCGATCATTATTGCAGCAAAGCATGGGATTTTTAGAAATTTCCGGAAGTAAATTATTTTTATCGGAAATGCAATAAAAAGTGAGGACTACTACTAAGATACTAGTCCTCACTTTCCATTTTGATTCATATTGCTCTCGTTTAGTGTGTTAGTTGCGAATAACTCGCAGAAACCAACACACAAGGCCATAAGCCGAGAGAACTGAATATGACTTACGAAACCACACGATGTCCATGCGCTACAACTGGATGCCAAACGACTACACTGTCTTCTTCTGGCGTGCTGCGACTTTCAAACAACGCGGGCTCGCCACAAGCGATAGAAAACGAAGCTCAAATTAAAGAAATTTTATCAAAACCAAACACAGAGGGGTACTTGCAGTACACCAACGTCAATGATGTGCAAGACAAAAATCACAACGTACTCGCTTTGCACGCTGCTGTAGCTGCCCGGGAGAACGTTGACCCCGGCAGCCTTCTTTTCTATGTTGGTGGTTTATCATTCTTGCAAAGATATTTTGCCAGTTATAACCCGGCCTTGACAGTGATGGTTAAAGGAGATTTTCCTGGCTATTCGTCTTCCGCTTCTGGGCTGTCGGGCAAGCTGTACGCGGTCGAATCAAACAACTTTATCGATACTATAAATGTCGTAAAACCAGATGTTGCTGTGTTTACCGCGGGTGAGACAAACCCTGGGCTAACAAAGCTTAATGCTCACGAGATAGTTGCTGAAATTCGCCGTAAGTCACCCTTGACAACAATTATCGTCGATCAGGCTTATGGTCGACACCATGGTGACGATATTTCGATCAATAAACTGATTATGAAGGATGATCGCGTCATTGTTCTGCGGCCAGCAAGCAAGGATACCGGTGCTGTTGGCATACGACTGGCGTGGACGATAACGCAACCCGGTGGTTATTGTCACCAGCTTCTGAAATCGATCGTTCTCCCGTATGATGTTAGCGTGGACGTTGTTGCTAAGGCCGCTGCAATTTACGAACATCCGGATGCATTAGATCGAATTATCAACACTCAGCACAGGGCGAGAAAGTGCTTGACGCATTTACTTGCGAGCCGCGACGTTGAAGTTCGTTCGAGTGCATCACCATGGGTCTTAATAAAAACCCTGAAGGATGCGGCCTTGGCTGCGAAGCAATTAGCTGCGGAGAATATTCTGGTGCAGTGCCAGGATGAATTGCAGGATGACCTTAAAGGGTTTATCCGAGTCTCAACGACGACCTGTGCGGAAATGATAGCCTTCGTCTCACAGGCTTCAAAACTAAAGCTGATCTGAGCAGTTGATTGGTCCCGCAGTTAGGCGGGGCCATTCTTGGTAGCTCGATCCTATCTTTAGGCTCTAGCTGGTCATACTACGGGTATGCCATTGACGTTTGTTGTTGTACCTGGGCTTCTGCAGCGGTTGGCGCTATTTTCGTGCGACTACGTCAATGATGATTGCCTTAGACCTGACACCGTCGACGTAAAACGATGGAATATACAGCATTCCAGTTTGACGGGGTTTTAACTCCAGGCGCATTTGAAAGCCTTGTGTGTCAGTTCCCTGGTTGATTTGTGTCTTAATGATCCTGAAGTCCTGCAATAGCCGCGATGTATTCGGTACTGACGACACTGCTGTGCCAGTGACATACAGTACGATTGCCTCACCTTCCATAATGGATGATCTCTCTACCTTTGAGTATAAAGAGGGCGCCTTGAGTCGTGAATTATCTACGGCGTGACGGGCCACTGCGCCAGTGGTGATCAATCTAAATTCATCAACTCTAGTAAGCACGAACCACGCGCTCACCGCGATAGCAATTCCACACGCTGCTAAAATAACCGGCCTAACAGTTCTTTTGCGTTGTACACGGGGGCGTGCTCGCTTGCGCTTTCGGCGTGCGGAAGGTCTTGGTGCCCGTTCAGAGGTATTCCGTCTGAAATAATCCTGATCTGAGCCTGTAATTTCCGCGAGCGAAACATCGTATTTTTCCATGAGCGCATCCATGCGCCTGGCAGCAATAGCAGCCTCGGCTGGCGAGCTTGAATCCCGTGACATCGCTAAGAGTTTTTTTAGGCGCTCTATCAGCTTAACTCTGTCCATCTTCCTTGCTACGCTTTCAGGTGGTTTGAGGATAACACGCTACTCTTTCCGCGATGAGTGTGCGGTTGTGCCTGTAAGTTGCATAATTAGCTGGATTGGCATTAGTTGATTGAAATTGAATTTAAATAGCTTACTGAGATTCATGCGTCGTTAGTCTGGACTGAGAGGCACCAATTAACTGGATTGTATTTCAGGGTTAAAAACCACCGAATCATTTTTATAGGGGCTGTGTCGCGGTGTACGCAACCTTAGTTAGGTGGCACATCATAACAATCGTTCGGGGGTGCAAATTAGAGCACGGCGTTAAAGTGTTGAAGTCGGTTCACCGCCGAGAGCGAATGGGATGTGTTGGCCGACTACCGTAGGAGCCAAGTGCCACAATCTGACATGTCTGTCGGTTTTAGAATTGCTTGTGGAACTACTTGTGGACTTCACCGTTCGGGACTGCGATGTGGCGTTAGTTGAGCGGTTTGACGTGTTAGATATCCCTCGCTCACGCTGGCGGGTTTGTTGTCGGGCATCCGTAGCTTTAACTGTGCGGATATATCCTTCGTGGACTCGGACAAGTCCCTAAGGGCCGTATTAAGGAGCCGTTGGTTTACCTGAACGGGTGGCAGAATATAAAAAACGCAGCAGTGGGATTACCCACACCACAACTACCAGTATGCCCAGTACTGCGGCAATAGGGCGTGAGAAAAAGCCTGATATTTCACCGTCTGATTTAATCATTGATGACATGAAGTTATCTTCGAGCATGGGGCCGAGTACAATACCGAGAATTGTCGGTGCGACGGGGAATCCGTTCTCTTCCATTAGGTAGGCAAGCAGCCCCATCACGAGCATAATGCTAATACCGAATACGGTATTGTTGATAGCGAAAGATCCGACAATACAGAACATAAGAATGACTGGCATCAGTATGTTTCTGGGCACTTTTAATACTAATCGTGACAAGCGTATGGCTAAAAACCCCAGTGGCAGCAAAGCCAGGTTGGCGACGAAAAATACTATAAACACTGCATAGATAAGTTCTGGTTGATTCAAAAACACCGTGGGGCCCGGGTTCATGCCCTTCATGTACAACACGCCAATAACAATGGCGGTGATTGAATCCCCGGGGATGCCAAACACCAGGGCCGGTACCCATGCGCCAGACAATCCTGCGTTGTTGGCAGTGCCCGCATCGACCAGTCCTTCAACATGCCCTGTGCCGAATTTCTCTTTCTGTCGTGAGAACTTCTTTGATACCGCATAGGCTATCCACGCGGCGATATCAGCGCCAGCGCCGGGCAGTATGCCGATGATGGCGCCAATAAAGCCACCTCTGGCGACATTAAGTTTGTATTGAGAAAGTGTTGCTCCAATACCGCGGAAGACGTGCTTAATGCCTTGCTGTGGTGGTGCAGTAATGGAATTGGGTGAGGCGATATATCGAATTACTTCAGAGATCGCAAACATACCGATCATTGCGGGGATAAAGCTCACACCGCCCATCATCTCGACGCTGCCGAATGTGAAGCGAGGATGACCTGCAGTAATGTCTATGCCAATGGTTGAAATAAACAATCCGATCAATAGAGAGACAAAACCTTTAAGGTTCGATCCGGTGGAGATAGTCACTGCACAGGAGAGCCCGAGGCAGGCCAGCCAGAAATATTCGTAGGATGAAAACTTGATCGCAAATTCTGCAAGCATGGGGGCGGTAAGTGCAAGAACTAGAGATCCCATTACACCGCCTATTACCGCGCACACCAGGCTGGTGCCCAGAGCAAGTTCGGCTTTGCCCTTAAGTGTTAGTGCATGGGCTTCATCGCAGTAAGCTGCTGATGCGGGAGTGCCGGGTATTCTGAGTAGCGCACCGGGTATGTCACCAGCAAAGATTGCCATCGCTACTGTAGTTACAATCACGGCAATGGCAGGTACCGGTTCCATAAAAAATGTAAAAGGGATAAGCAGGGCGGTTGCCATGGTGGCGGTAAGCCCGGGGATAGAGCCGACAAACAATCCGAAGATTGCTGCCATTAACATCACGCCTAACACATACGGCTGAAATACCAGTGTGAAGGCAAGCCCTATGGTTTGTAGCAGTGCTTCCAATTTATCCGCCGAAGTACTGTAGTAAGCCGCGTGGCAACGGCACCAGCAGTACACGTACAAATAGAAAGTGAATTAGTAGTGCCGTGACGATTGATAGCACGATGGCTTTTAATAATGACACGCCGAAACGATAAGCTAAAAGAATTATTATCGGGATGGCCAGCACAATGAATCCTATTGTGTCTGCCAAAAGAATGAAGGCCAATACACTGCCAACGGTAAACAAAAGATTTAATTGTGCTGAACGATTGCCCGACCAGCTGTGCGCGGTAAGCATGGGCACTGTTTGTCGACTGATCAAGCCTCGTACCACCAACGCTACACCGCACGCAATTAGCCCGGTGCTGATGAGGGTAGGAAAAAGGTCAGGCCCGTAGGCCTGACCGTGCAGGCTGGGAAAAGTACGCGCATGTGCGATAACAGCTGCGGCGAACACGATCAGTACACAACCGAACACCGCATCGTTAAAACGCATTGCTAACTAAACCAACAGATTGTTGGTATGTACTTAATCACAGTCATTGTGTGCCTTACTTAGCCAGGCCAACAGCTTTCATTACCTCGCCAAGTGATGCATCACTGGCTTCCATCCACTCTGCGAATTCATCACCTGGCTTCCACACCAGGCCGAAGCCGCGACCCTTCATGAATTCTTGAAATTCACCGGAATTCCAGACTTTCTCAAAGGCTGCAGAGAGTGTTGCTGTTGCCTCTGCTGGCATGTCTTTAGGTCCTGCAAGACCGCGCCATGCAGCCATCTGCCAATCGAGGCCTGTGGCTTCTTTAAGGGTGGGAACGTCAGGGAATGCAGCGTTTCTTTGTGAATCCATAACAGCCAGTGACTTGACTTTTCCAGCGTCGATCAATGCGGCGGCTTCAACGATAGAGCAGGTCACCAGATCAACACCACCAGCGGCAAGTTCCTGTAGGCCGGGAGCGGCACCTTTTGAAGGTACCCATGGCGATGCGTCAGGGCTGATGTCAGCGGAGTTAATCATTCCCGCAAGGGCCAAATGCCAGATTCCACCTTGACCTGTGCCAGAACCTTTGTGTGTGCCCGGTGATGCTTTGATCGAGTCGATCACATCCTGAGCGCTGTTCCAGGGAGAGTCAGCACTGACCTGAAGACCGGCCGCATCATAGTTGTATAGCGCGATAGGGGTGTAATCTTTGCCTGTGAGCTCGGTGAGTCCGGCCCAGTGCATCATTCCGGATTCAACGGTGATCACACCAATGGTGTAGCCATCGGGCTTTGCTGTGGCAATAGCAGAATGACCTACCACGCCACTGCCGCCAGTTCGGTTAACCACATTAACAGGTTGACCGAGTTCCTTCTCTAGCAAGCTACCGATCATGCGACCGGTAGCGTCAGTACCACCACCTGCACCCCAGGGTACGATGAGCGTGAGTGGTCGCTCGGGATAGGCAGCAAACGCAGGGGTTACAAAAAGGCCGGCAGCGAGCACACAACCGGCAGTAAGCATTTTTACAGACGACGAAAACCATCGACTTGATAGTGTCATTACAATTCCTCCTGTTGGATAAGACTTGGCCGCGTTTCAACTTTGTGTATCAACGTGAAAGCAGACATGCTCAATGTACCAGACATTTTCTACATTTGGGGTGCAATTTCATACCGGTGTAATACTGTTGTTAGGCGTGAAAATTGGCTCGACTGGTGTTGTGGAGGCTATTTACTTGTTCTGGCGGACGCATAGCCTCAACCAGTTATTGCATCACCGTTTAATTGTGGAGGAATTGCCAGGCCACGCTGCGGATCGGAGGTTGTTGGTAAAGAGCAGTCGCCATATCGTCAAGCTAGCTTCTGATTTGGACCTTGTGATCGAACCGATTTCCCCGGCCAGGGTTGCTGACTGATGACACCAACCCGGGTATGGTCTCTACTATTGGTCGCAATGGGAGAGATTTTATTAGGCTTCTCCCCATCGTTCTTTTGGTTGCTTATTTATCTCCCGAAGCTCGAGCAGCCTGGTGCATCTTCTACGATCCTGTCGCCAAATATGGCTCTTTCTACGCTGAAGGGTGTGTCCTTCTGCATGCCTGTATCTTTGCTGAATACTCGGGCCGTATTATCGTTAGTGTGGTAATTAACACATATTCTCACCGTATTGTCTTGCCGGCTTTCACTCAATCTCTACTATCAATTCACGCCATCAGTACTTGTTGATGACGGGGAGCAGAAGGAAGGCTGTTAGCCAGGGAAGGCAACGGTTTATCGGAACAGGTTAGACGCCACAGATTCAGTAAACGACGCAACACCGACACAATGACTACAACGCAGCAGAATCAAGAAAGACTAATGAAGAACCAATTCAAGGATACCAGTTGTCATGGCGACGAAAGAACCTTGTGACAAAGCCTAAAACACGACAGATCAGTATGTGCCAAGTCGCCCCTGGTGTTCAGTACTAAATTAAAGAGCAAGGAAATCTACTGATGTGAATCTAAATGATCGTTTGCAGGGCCTCTTAACTATGGCTTTCTTTAATAACACCGCTCTTCACGACCCGGGCACTTTGAGCCAATCAACGATTAAAACCAGTCTGTTATCTGCACCCTCCTGTACGCGTGCTCTGGATGCGGCTGACTGAACCTCCATCTTTTACGGGTTAGACAGAGCATCGTCACATCAAGTAGGGGTTCGACTGGAGACGTTGTCGTTGAAACAAAAGGAGTCCGAAAATATGTTCAGCAAAAGTTTATTGCCAGAAATATTAGGCAAAACATTGTCGATAATGGTACTAGCATGCTCGCCGTTATTAGCCACCGAACTGTGCCCCGATTTCAAAGACACTGTTCAATTCGACCCGACCTCCCATGAACTTTGCAGCACTCTTTGGCCCCAAATTCGCCAAGCCAGTGATTCCAACGGCACACCTAAACCACTGGATGAATACGAGACTCAGGTAGGCCAGTTTTTCAACAACAATTGCCACCGCGACCCACAACTAAAAAATACCAATGGTGTTGGCTGGGGACGTGACAAAGATGTACGCGATACGGGTCCTTTCGTGGCGCACAGAGATGAGAACAATGAATGGAAGGGTGAATATCATGGCTTTCATTCACCTGTCGTGATCTGGTACTCGCCCAATATGATGGAATGGCTACAACGAAACCGGCCAGCAGATAAAGCGACGTCTCCAACTCAGATCGAACCTGTTCCCGATGGCGTCATCATCGCCAAAGAAATGTATACCCAACCCGCTTCACGATGCCGTGGGCTCGACATAGATAAGATGATTCCGGCCAATGGAATTGCCTATATGATACGTGACCAGAAAGCGGCTCATGATGGTTGGTTCTGGGGCTACTTTGCTCACTTCAAGAAGAGCGAAAAAGACACAAACGTCGACTGGCCGCCGAGAACAAGCAACGGCGCTGCCTACGCAGGCTTTGGCCAATACTGTGTTAACTGCCATGCTTCTGCTGCTAACAATTTCACCTTCTCAGATCTGGCCAATATCAAAGGCCAACCGGGAGAGCCTCTAACTTACCTCAGCCAGGACTGGTTTCTAAACGAATACGAGGGTGCTAAACCTTTTCATGCACAATTGCAGGAACCGATTCCAGCCAACAATAACGAGATCACCGATACGTTAGAGTTTGACTCCCGCTTCAGCTTGCCACCGGGAGAGACACTTGGTTCTGTTGCTTCATTTACGTTGCCATCACAAACGTATGACAACGTCTGGGTTAAACCGGGGGACACAAGCCCGCCGCTATCAAGTGAATATGTTACCTCTGATCAGTGCGCTGGATGCCATGATGCAGGTTCCACCGGGCTAAGCTTTGATATGACCGAACCCAATCCTCACGGCGACAATCTATTCAATCTTTCACCTTACGCCACCTGGCGTTCGTCCCCTATGGGTCTGGCTGGAAGGGATCCTATTTTCTACGGGCAACTAGCTTCAGAGGAGGCGCTTCATAGTGAATCGCTGGAGTTAATTTGGGACACTTGTTTTGGCTGTCACGGCATTATGGGACAACGCCAGTTTAAACTCGACAAGTCTTTAGACGTAGCCACAACAGCCGGTAACGAATGCCAGAGCACGCCTGCCTTCACTCCAGACATAGTGACCGCCGTACCCTATCGCTTCGCGCAAACACAAGATAAGTCAGCACCTCACTATGATCTGGAAATGTCAAAGTACGGTGCATTGGCTCGTGATGGTATTTCTTGTGTCGCCTGTCATCGTTCCGTACTCACGCCAGAGCAAACAGCGCAGTATGGTGATCAGCAGCAAAACGATTGTATAAAAGTGCGCCAGAATACTTTGAATGCCAATGCCGAATTAGGCGAATTAACCGGCTTAAGTAAAACCTTTACAGGTAGCTTTTTGGTTTCAGACCCGGGTACTTTATTCGGTCCCTTTGACAACCCTAAAACCGTTCCAATGACACAGGCACTGAACAACATTCCCGAGCATGATCCGTCTATCGCAAGCTCAGAACAATGTGGCACCTGCCATACGGTACACCTACCTGTTTTATGGGCACCCAAAGGTGAGAAACCAATAATTATTGCAGATACTTATGAACAGACCACCTATCCGGAGTGGCTCTTCAGTGCTTATCGAACGGGCAATGCGGCCTTCTTACCCAAAGGCACTTTACTACCAGGCGGGGCAGGGGAAACACCCAGATCCTGTGCCGACTGCCACATGGAGAGTCATAGTGAAGATGGCACGCCGTTCGTCTCAAAAATAGCCTCAATTCAGGAACGTACCAATATGCCGGAAGCGGCTTATACGCTTGATGCAGAAGACATTGATCTGCAACAACACAGCGGTTTTGCGCGACACACCCTGGTAGGGTTAAATTTGTTTTTAGTGAAAATGGCAGAGCAATTCAATCACATCCTAGGTATACCACTACAAGACCCAATGCTCACGACAAAAGGTGTGAACGGCTTAGAGCGAACTGCCGAAAAAATGATCGAAAATGCAAAAATCCATACCGCTAATATTTCCATCATTAAGCCCAACATCAGTCACCAGGCGCTGGAAGTCGATGTGCGTATCGACAATTTAGCCGGACACAAGTTTCCCTCTGGCGTTAGTTTTCGCCGTGCTTTTATCGAGTTTGAAGTACTAAGCCAGGACGGTGTTTCTCTGTGGCACTCAGGAGGCACTGACAAGTTTGGCATTCTGACCGACAGCACCGATAAACCATTGGATGGTGAATTGTGGTACGACAATAGCTGCAATAAAATTGTCGATCAAAATAGTTACCAACCTCACTATCAGGTCATCACCAAACCTGAACAAGTGCAGATCTACCAAGAGGTTAAACTCAACCCGGGTAACCCGGAGAAAGTAATTGGCTTGCCATCGTGCGAACATGATGCGCCGGTTGAGGCGTCCGCCAACCTGACAACAAGCTTTCTATCTATCTGTCACACAGCCAAAGACAACCGCCTGCAACCAGCCGGTCTTCTACCGTTTAACTCAAGAGTAGCAATCGCTGAAAAATTAGGGTTGATCAATAACAATCAGGCGGAAAAGCTTGCCATTGAGACTGGCTCTGAAGGTGTGGGTAGTGACCCGGACTATGTTACCGGTGGCGGAGATACCATCCGTTATCGGATCGCACTTACAGAGTTGCCGCAGACACCCTACTCTGTGCGCGCGACCCTTCACTACCAGGCTACACCACCATTCTTTTTGCAAGATCGATTTTGCAACGGTGAAGGTGCTAACCGGGATCGGCTCTTTCACATAGCACGATTGCTGGAAACCGAGGGTACGGCTATAGAGGATTGGAAATTCGAGCTGGTCAGCACAGGGGAGGTTCCCATCAGATCAAATTGAATCGAGGTGGGGTGCACCAGGCTTCTCATATAGTTGTTCTATTACATCGTGCTCTGGCTGCTGGTCATAACTCTATAAAATTGGCAAGGCTAAAGAGTTGTAGGACCGCACGAAAAGCATGCCAGCCACGGGTGTTAGTTATAGTGAAATTATGGTGGCATTTATCGTTGATGTGGTAATAGCCACACATCCTTACCCTATTGTATTGCCGATTTTCATTCAATCGCTACTATCTACTCACGTCATCGATACTTGTTGATGACGCACTATCGTACTCATATGCAAATAAGACTCGATAGTTTGCGAGGAAAATAAGTACGCCCCAGGAGCTGGTGATGAAGCTCTTAGTTTTTGGCACATTCTCAAGGATTTTAGACTATTCAAAGCTCCATTTGCCTCATTGAAATGAGCTTTTGCTAAGAATAAACAATACAAGGAAATGTAAGGTTATGGCTACTCTGCAAAACGCAAAAGCCGAAGTGCTCAAACAGTTCAAAACAAGCCTGCCACCCGGGGTACCCGACCCCACGCAGTTCACTCTCCCCAACATGCTTACCCGTCCGATACTGACCACCGGTACGTTAAGCAATGGTGCGCACAACGTCATCGCCGGCACCTTCGAACCCGGTTCGGACAACAAGGCTGCAGAGTGGTCGACGGCCGATCCATTTACGACCACGTATCTGAACATGATCCAGAACATGGCCTATGGCTATTCGACCGCTGATCAAAATCAGATGACCACGCTGAAGACCGACAACCAAGTGGTTCTGAATGATCTTGTCACTATCTGGGAAAAGAACTTCGGACGCATCACCGACGAACAGCTGAAAACCGCACCCGCACCAAATGACAAGGTCACTTACGTGATCACTCAGTTCACCCCTGCCTTTAAGACCGGGTTTAACTGGCCGAAGTTCGCGGGAGAATACAACAAGGCGAAAGCGGCTATTGATATTATGTCTAATCTCAATTCGGCAGCGGTGACTTTTGGTGAACAACTGACAGCGATTAAGGCCAATTTGGCTGACCCGTCCGCATCAGATGGTGGAATCGAGGTGTATGACACCAACAACAACAAGGTCTGGCAGCCGGGCTATAATGTTGATCCGAACTTTCCAAGTAAGTTCAAAAACGGACAGACAGTCTCAATCGAAATTGACCTGATGGACGTTGGGACTGACTCGTCCAGTTTCTCTATCGGCGGCAAAGTGGGTGGCAGCTTCTCGATCGGGTTCCTGGAGGTCGGTGGTTCCACAAGTGCCGAATATAAGGAGTCACACTTTAAAAAACTGATGTCAAAGGTGAAGATCAAGTTGGAGTACAAATCGGTTAGCTACCTTGCGACATCGCCCATCAATTTGACTGAAAGCGCCACCAAGATCGGCTGGTATGCGCCTGGATTATTGAAGCAAGCCTACAACCGCGGCCCGGATGACACCGGCCCGTACTTCGTATCGGACGCCGTGAATCAGAAAAACATTTTGAAAAATGGCAGCTTGCAGTCCGTGGCTGGATTCCTGGTTTCACCAATGCCTTCGGGAACAATGCAGTTCGAGACCGACGACTACGAGTCGTTTCAGAAGTACTTCCATACCGAGACGGAAGCGCACGCCAGTCTGTTCGGTATCATTCCGATCGCATCAGTCAACACGTCCTACACAAAAGCTTCTTCGGGTGCGACGGATAAAGGCTATGGGATGGAAGTCCAAATCAACAACAGCGGTGACCAGAACAACCTGGTTGTTCACGGCGCGGTAATGCAGAATCCGCTGAGCTGATAGCAGTAAAAAATAAGGTTCGGCCGCACCAGCTGGTGCGGCCTGCTTTGTTGAGAAGTCTTTTTCAGGTAAGTCTTAGAGACCATTGCATTGACAATCGATTACATTGAGGACCAGGTACTCCTTGCACTCACGAAGCGGGTTAGTCCGTATATACCAAGGGGGCTTCACACAGCGCTCATCAATACGGTCAGTTACCTGCCGCTTAGTCCCCTGCCTTCGGGATGCCTTGCTTATCAATCGACCGCCTTTTATAACGGCACGGTCAACGGAACTGATCCCATGACTATCTCACCATCGCCGTTCAGCCGTCTGTACTTAACTCTACTTCAGAATACAATTCTATCAGAAGATACTAACGGCTCAGGAGGCGGTACCCGGTTGCTGGAGTTGGCGCTTAGAGTTCACCGGGCGACATCTGCGACCTCATCACCTTCTGCAGTAAATGGCGGAATCTGTGGTGCGACATCAGCGTCGAATTTAGACCCCATGTCATTTTACCCTGCGTTTGAGACAACATGGATTTCGGACCCCAACACCGATCCACTAGTGATCCACATCGACGCGTGGCGAACAGGGCCAAATGAAAAGTGGCGCCAAGGGGGCACGCAAGCGGGAACAATGGACGAGCACCTTTTTGCGTACTTACAGTATTCAGACATTCGAATCTGCATCGCTGAACCCAGGGTATTGTCAGATCAGGTTGGCTGGTACGATGCGGACCTTGTCGAAGGAATGAAGACCGGGCGATTGGGCAACGTGTTGTTTCACCGGCGAGGTGGATTCCCGGACACCACCAACTTCCGGCGCGCTGCAGTGTTCGTGGTGGTGGGTTCGGTTCAATTCAGCTTGCATTCCGACTCCAACTTTCATGTGTCCCGGTCATTGAAAGGTGTTGAATTTCTGCCGCACTCCCAGAGGCATTCGCCCAGCATCCAGATAAGTTCTCACCTGAGTGTGCCATCGCCAACACCTGGAGTACCTGGCGCTGAAACTCTATTGAAAAATGACCTGACACTCGAATCAATCGAGTCGCATTGGGACAGTGGTGATCTGTACTCCCTGTATAACGCCGGTTTCGTGGTTGGCGCTGCTATCGAAGCGCCTTTCGACTGATACTGAACTCTGTCGGGCAAGTCCCTGCGATTCAATCTGCAGTAACCAGCATTGACGGGCTTACTCAGACAGCGTCGTATAGTGCTAAATTGCAAACTCCTATAAATGTGCACAAAACTCAAGAGTTGTAGGACTGCAGGGGAAAGCAAGCCTGACTCAACCATTTAGTTACAGTGAAATTATGGTGGTATTTATCATCGATGTGGTAATTAACACACATCCTCACTGGTTTGTGTTGCCGACTTGCTCGCAATTGCTACTATCAAATCACGCCATCGATACTAGTTGAAGACGGGAAGCGCGCTATCGTACTTATAGAAATTAGATTTGATAGTTACGAGAAAAATATACACGCCACCAAGAGCTGGTGATGAAGCTCTTATTATTTAGTTTCTTCTCAAGGATTTGAGACTATTCAAGCTACATTTGTCTCTTTGAAACGAGCTTTTTGTATAAGAATAAATGCTACAAGGAAACATATGAAGCACACCGCATCGACACGACACGGTAGTCTAATCCTCTCCGGGATCGATGAAATAGCCCATCAATACAAAGTTCCTCACGAACTTGCCAGCTCCGTGAAGAGTGATTTTGCCGATCACATTCTATTGGCGGAAAGCGATAGCGAAGCCCAATACAAGACGGAGAATGGCAAGATTGCGCTGTTGTTCTTACAATGGATTCAAGCGATCGATGATGATGATAGCGCTAAAGCCGACAAGCTGGAATCCGAAATAGACCAATCGGTATCCGAACATTCGTTCCCCTATTCGGAAACGAAAAACTGGTACAAGAGAAGCACAAAACACGGATACCCACGAAAGGCATCCTACACCGCCGCAAGGACCAATTACCGGGCGAGTAACGAAGCACCATGGGACAATGTAGACGACTTTGGAATTATAAATGAAACCGTTCCACATGATTCTGAAATTGGAATTATCGGAGATTGGGGTACTGGAACAGAAGACGCGAAATTCTTGCTTGAAGAAATGCTAAAGCGAGCTCCTAAGATGAAAGCGATACTTCATCTTGGTGACATCTATCAGTGCGGTACGCCGTTTGAATGTGCGCAGAATTTCCTTGATCCGATCAATGAAGTTTTTAAGAAACTGAATGTCGAACGAATACCGATCTTCACTATTCCAGGTAATCACGAGTACTTCACTGGTGCCAGGGGATTTTTCCAGCTCATTGATGTTTTGAACAATGACATAGTCGGTAATTGGAAACAAGAAGCGAGTTATTTTTGCCTTCGATCATCCGATGGGAAGTGGCAATTCCTTGGTGTCGATACTGGACTAGGTTGCATCAATCATTCACGTGAGCCAGGTGTGGAGGACAGCGAGGTGCAATGGCAGAAAGATCGGATCAATGAATTAAGTAAACACGGCAAGACGATCTTCATGACGCACCATCAATTCGTTTCCGCCGATGAAGCATTGAATCCGACCGCGAGTGGTGACTTGAAATACTACAATAAACGACTGTTGAAACAGTTCGGAACCTACCTCGAAAAGATCGATCTTTGGATTTGGGGCCACGACCATTGGTTCATTCCGTACGTCAAAGACCTTGTTATTCCTCCCGGACAGGGGCAGGTTCTCCGGCGTGGGCAGTTGCTCGGCGGCAGCGCTCGTGAAACAGGCGAACGAGGTTCCGGGAGAATATCTGGTTACGCAAGTGCCGTTCAGGCCAACGCCCATGGACATCCGATCCTTCCCACTGCTTCAAAAATAGATCCCAATAATCCGAACCCTCTCACCAATCACACCTACGGAATAATCGACTTGAAGCACAGTGCCATCAACTATTACGAAGTTGGAGCTTGGTATGATGGCTCCACGCCGAATAAGACTGCTCCGTCGAAACCACTACTCACGGTGGCTCTATAAACTGGAATGCGCTGCGAAAGTTGTGGTCTGCACGGCACGCTCAAGTGAGGACTAATTGGAGTACTTACCGAACAGACAAATGGACCCGTTCTATGATCATATTTATCGGCAGGCAAGTCGCATTTATCTTAGGGTCGTCACTGCTATGAGGTGGTACCAGCATTCATCCAACATAAGCACTTCGGACGCGCTAGCCCGAATAGCCCGCCTTCGACTAAAGCATGAGTCAGTAATCTCTATGCAAGCAGTGACGAGTGCATGAGTCGTCTATTTAGTGTAATTGCCCGACATCTTCAATACTTACCCAAATCAATTGCACTTGTATGGGCGGCAACGCCTGGTTGGACAGCCCTGTGGTTATTACTAATCCTGGTACAGGGTGTACTACCAGTCGCGCTCGTCTATTTGACAAAAGCGGTCGTAGACAGTCTGACAATAGCACTGGCCAACAGCAATAGTGGCTTTCTATCAGAGAGCGCTTATGAGTCATTTTATTTACTAGCTGCAATGGCGGGATTGCTATTGCTGTCAGCAGCACTTCGATCTTTGATGCGTTGGGTGCAAACAGCACAATCTGAAAGTGTAAAAGACTACATTAGTGACAAAGTGCACGCCAAGGCTGTCAGTCTTGATCTTAGTATTTTTGAGTCTCCCCGGTACCATGACATGTTGCATCGTGCCACCGCCGATGCGATAAACCGGCCGCTGTCATTAGTGCAAAGTGTCGGTGCAATTGCGCAGGCCCTAATTACCTTGTTGGCTATGTTAATTGTGCTTGCCACCTATTACCTGTGGCTTCCGGTCGTATTGGTTATAGGCACGGTACCCGCATTCTATGTCGCGCTAAAGTTTTCTTTACTACAGCATCGCATCTTTATGAAGCGAACTTCGCAACATCGAAAAGCTTATTATTACTCTTCAATGTTAACAGACAGAGACTCAGCCGCAGAGTTACGTCTGTTTTCCTTAGGCGATTACTTTCGACAACGATACAGCGAGATACGCACTCTTCTGCGGCGTGAGCAAATAGAATTTTCACAACGCCAGGCAGTAGCTGAATTTAGTGCAGCGCTTATCGGATTGCTGGTTATGGGGTTCGCCATTGCAGTAGTCACTTTCAAAATAATTAAAGGTGGTGGATCTCTTGGTGATCTGGCATTGATATATCAGGCGTTTAATCAAGGACAAAGCCTGATGCAGGTATTGTTGACAAACATTCGGCAGCTTTACGTAAACCTGCTGTTTGTAGAAAACCTGTTTGCATTTCTGGACATTGATCCCAAACTGGTTGAGCCGGTATCCCCTTCAACGCAGCGTATCGGGATAAGTACCGGCATAGAGCTCAAGAACGTATCATTTAAGTATCCGGAGAGTGATCGCTTTAGTCTTAACGACTTTAGCATGACAATCCCCGCTGGAAAGTTTGTAGCGATAGTAGGTGAGAATGGCGCTGGAAAAAGCACGCTGATAAAACTTCTCACCCGACTATATGATCCTGCCAGTGGGGCAATCACAATAGATGGTGCAGACTTAAAAACGTTGCCGCTAGATCAGGTGCGAGGTCTGTATACCGCGCTT
>CALGJU010000275.1 GCA_937928685.1 uncultured Granulosicoccaceae bacterium | reverse complement strand
TTCACGAGGCAGCCTCTCTTTGTTTAAAAACATTTCGTTCTCGCTAAGCCTTGGCGATCGAGTTGGCTTTGTTGGCCATAACGGCAGCGGCAAAAGCACACTGCTGTCTTTATTAACCGGTTCCGAACAACCCGATGAGGGCGAAGTCCGAATGCCGCGTGGTCAGCGCGTGGCGTTGGTCGAGCAGTTTGTGCCTGAACGCCTTGCTCAGCTAACACTAATTGAAACGGTATTAGATATATTGCCTGCTGAGGAACGACAAAGTAATCGCTACCGGGTTGACGAGCTGCTACAGCAACTGGGCTTCCCGGTTGAACAATACGAATTACCGCTGCACTCGCTCAGTGGCGGGCAACAAAATCTGGGCTTGCTGGCGCGGGCTATTTTGTTACAACCCGAGCTATTGTTGATGGATGAGCCCGGTAACCATATGGATGTGATGGCGCTGGCTTATCTTCAAAGATACCTGCTCTCCAGCCAGTCAATACCGTTCCTGATGATCTCACATGATCGTGAGCTACTGAACAATTGCACCAACAGAACTGTATTCCTCAGGGATAAGACGCTCTACTCCTTTGACTTGCCCTTTGACGCTGCAGCCGAAGCACTGGCTGAACAAGATGTGCAAGCCGCCAAAGCGAGGCAAGCTGAGGAGAAGGAAATAAAAAGACTGCAGTCAAGTGCAAAACGTCTGGCGATGTGGGGAAAGGCGTATGACAATGAAGATCTTGCGCGCAAAGCCAAGAGCATGCAAAAACGTGTTGAGCGTTTGAAGCAGGAGCAGACCGTGCTGAGCCAGGGCAGTGGACTGGAATTACAACTGCACACTGACTCACTACGGGCCAAGTCGCTGATGACTGTCGAGAACCTTAAGGTGGTGACCCCCGATGGCAACCATGAGTTACTCACCATTGAGTTCCAACATATCCGCCCTGGTGATCGGGTGGCCTTGTTGGGCCGCAACGGTGTGGGTAAATCAACAACCATCAATCGTCTGGTAAGCGCGATTGGAATGACCGATAACAATGTCCGGTTCAACCCAAACGTTAATCCGGGCTATTACGATCAGGAACTGGAGCAGTTCAGTACGTCGCATGGGCGCTTTGATTGGCTGCGTGAACGGACCGAGGTGACAGATGATCGAATAAAACAGGTGCTGTTACAAAACGGCATTTCATTCGGCGACTTTGACCGGCCGGTAGACAAGCTCAGTGGTGGTGAGTGTGCGCGCCTGATGTTTACGGTGTTCCAGTTGAACCAACCAAATTTCCTGGTGCTGGATGAGCCGACCAACCATATTGATATTCAAGGTCGAGAGCAATTGGAGCAACAGTTGATTGAATCTGACGCAACGTTATTAATTACCAGTCACGATAAGCGTTTTATTGAGCGGGTGGCGAATCGCTGGTGGTGGATCAATGAGGGGAAATTGATTGAGCTAAACGGCTTGGATGAGTTCTATGCAGTAGTAGAGCACGAGGCTTCTGAAAAGCAGCTCAGTTTAAAACCAGCTGAAATAACCGCGAACCCTGTGCAGCAAGAAATCATGAATGAGGATGACAAGCTTGCGCGAATTGATGAACTGGAGACCCTTTTAAGGGAAGACAGAGCGCGCAAGATCAAATTTCAAAAACCACTGCGACAACAGGGCTGGGAAGAAGAGCTACAGAAATTGTGGGATGAACTGGATTAATGTAAATGACCGCACACAAGACTACTGCGCTGCAGATCGTGTGTCTCAACTGGAAATATTAGACTTGTTGAGAACACGAGTACGCTCCTTGGTTGTAATTGGTATTTTTTGGTCAACAGCTTAGATGCAACCCGATTTAGCCTATTTTCAGCGACCTTTCTGGAATTGAGCTTCGAGGGTATTAAATAGATTTCACAAGGGGACGCTAAGAATACAAAGAGTGTTAGTTTTTGTAAAAAGGAATAGATGTGAAGACAGTACCCCGGAGTCAAGCTGTGACCACGATCCGTCGATTTAAGCTAAAAGTTACTGTATTAGCTATTCTTTCGGCACTTAATTTGGCATGCGACGGCGGTGGTACAGTGTTAGCCACAGCGCCGGACAATCCGGATCCAATCAGTGCGATCCTCCCCGACGTCACAAACGAGAGTGCGACGCCTGCGGTGTTAACCGGTACTTTCATCGATGCGCCAGTGGCAAATCTAAGTTTCTCTACACCCAGTGGATTTGGCAAGACCGATCAGAATGGCGAGTTCTATTACAAAGCCGGTGAACAGATCACTTTTTCTATTGGGGGTTTAACGCTGCCATCTACGGCGGCACGAGAAATGATAACGCCGCTTGATCTATACGGTGCGACCTCTGTCTCTGACCCTGAGGTAAAAAACCTAGCCAGACTCTTGCAAACACTGGATGTGGACAGTAACCCGGACAATGGCATTGTCTTGCCTGATGCAGCAGATCAGTTGGGTTTGGACGGCGCTATTGTGCTCAGTCACGATGATACCTTTGAATCAACGGCGACGGCGGCCTTACAAAGCGTAGGTATTAACGCGCCAGTAGTAAGCTCGGGACAAGCGCTCACTCATATGTCTAATTCTCTGTTGCAGGAGGGCCTGATCGATATTACCCAGGTTAGCTCAGCGTCTGTGCAGTTTGACGCAACCGCAATTGAGCGCAGGTTACCGGATCTTGATGCTGATGGCATCGCCGACGCCTTTGACTGGGACGATGATGGTGATGAAGTTGCGGATCGGATCGACATGTTTCCACAAGATGTCTCTGTAGCGTTCGATTCCGATGGCGACGGAATTGGCGACAACATCGATAACGATGATGATAACGATGGTATTGCAGACGCAGACGATGCTTTCCCGTTGATAGCAGCAGAAAGTACCGACACTGATAATGATGGCTTTGGAGATGTACTGGATACCGATGACGACAATGACGGTGTACCGGATATCTTTGATGCGTTCCCACAGAACCCGCAGGAACAGCTTGATACAGATGGTGACGGCATCGGTAACAAAGCAGACACTGATGACGATGGTGATAACGTCACTGACAGCAATGATGCGTTTCCGCTTATTTTCAGTGAATCACAAGACAGTGACAACGATGGTTTAGGCGATAACTTCGATCCTGACGATGATAATGACGGCGTGCCTGATACACTCGATCGCTTCCCTGTGATAAGCACAGAACAACGCGACACTGACAACGACGGCACAGGCAACAATACTGACAACGATGACGACAACGACGGTTATATAGATACCCTTGATGCGTTTCCTTTGCTCTACGCCGAAAGACTAGACACTGACAACGACGGTATTGGTGACAACTTTGATCTGGATGATGATGGTGACGGTGTACCGGACTATGTTGATACGTTCCCTTTAAACGCCACGGAATATCTGGATACTGACAACGACGGCATCGGCAACAACGCAGATGAAGATGACGACGGTGATGGCCTGAACGACGCGGTAGATCCGCTGCCACTCTCACAGACCAATGCCGCCGATCTCGATGGCGATGGTTTCGCAGACGATATTGACGACGACAACGATAATGATGGCATCCACGACGCGCTGGATGTTTTTCCCAACGACGCTTCAGAATCATCAGACAACGATAAAGATGGCCTGGGCGATAACGCCGACACGGACGATGATAACGACGGCACACCAGACACAACTGACGCCCTGCCACTTAACGCAGCTGAGGACTCAGATACCGATGGTGACGGTATTGGGGACAATGCAGATAATGACAGCGACAACGACGGTGTTGAAGACTCTATCGATGCTTTTCCGTTAAATGATCTGGAATACGCTGATACTGACGAAGATGGTGTAGGTGACAACGCCGATAGTGATGACGACAACGATGGCACTCCGGATACCTCTGATGCTTTTCCGCTAAACCCATACGAAACGCTTGATTCTGACGGAGATGGTATTGGGGATAACAGTGACGACGACCGGGACAACGATGGATATTATGACTACTATGATGAATTTCCAGATGATCCGAATGAGTCATCCGATACCGACGGAGATGGCATCGGTGACAACGCCGATTTAGATGACGACAATGACGGCACGCCGGACGTAGACGACCCGTATCCAACTGAAGCCTACTACGGTGCTGATACAGATAACGATGGCGACCCCGATCAGTGGGACCGCGACGATGACAATGATGGTATTGCCGACTCTGACGATGCGATGCCAAAGGACCCGACTGAAAGCGTCGACACAGACGCCGATGGCATTGGTAATAACGCTGATCTCGACGATGACAATGATGGTGTCCTAGACACTGAAGACACCGCGCCACTGGATGAAAACTGTAGCTCGGACGATGATAGCTACGGTGGTCTTTGCCTGGAGAGTTTTCTACAGAACATCAGTTTCTTCGAACAGCTCGGTGACAGTGTTTATCTGCTAAATCCTGATGCCCAGGCGGTAATGCCAGTTCTCTTGTCTACTCAGGAAGTCTTACCGAAGGTTGATATCAGTGCACATGCTGATGGCAGCATCACGGCAGTTAAACACATCCCATTACATGGTCGCATCTATGTTGGTTATTCAAGTGGGATAATTGTCTACTTCGAAGACAATTCGACTGAAAGCAGTTATTTTCACACCTTGCCTAACGGTGTAAGGGCTTTTGCTGAGGCTGGAAATTTTGTTTTGGCTCAAACCCAGGGCTACGATGATACTACCTACGTACTGGATACTGACGGTGTACAAATATCGACTGACAGTTACTCTGTAGACGATATAGGAGTTAGCGCCTGGAACAGCACCAATAACACGTTGTATTTTGATTATTGGACCGATTCCCTTTCTTCTCGAGTTATCGATCAAACGACAGGCAAGTTTACGTTCGGTACAGGCTTGTCTGTGGCGAATGATATAGCCGCTCCGTTGAAGTTCTCTCCCGACAAGAGCCTGTTGCTGAGTGCCAACGGCCAAACCTTTATATTTGGTGATGAGACTACTGTTGGTGGCATTATCAGTACGGATAAATATACCGACTTTAGCTGGAACGAAGTGGGGGAGCTAATAGCAATACATGCAAGTGGTGATGACACCATTGTTCAACACTACACGACAGGGTTTGTTGTTGCAGAGTCTGTAACCTTTGAAGGCGTTCCGCTGAAGTTACTTCAGGACGGTGGCTCGTTTTATGTGCTCACCAAGTCGGATGCGGGGCTATCTTTCAACAGTTACACGCCCTCACCGGATAGTGATAATGACACAGTGCTTAATCTAGACGACGCATTCCCAACTGATCCTTCTGCGTCAATCGATACTGACAAAGATGGTAGCCCGGATAACTGGAATGACGGTTACACTCAGTCTGACAGCATTGCTAATCTGATCATAGATGCTTATCCTACAGATCCGGCATGCCATTTAACTGAAGATGGTAACGGTGAACACTGTCACTACGATCTTATCGTCCCGGTACAAGAGCCAACAACGGTGATTAGTGATGGGAACCTGACTTACCTTTTCTACAAAGACGAAACATTAGTTTTTGTCAGAGATAATACGACTGACACTTACCTGAAACCGATCCTGGTTGGTGAGCAGGAAGGAACTCAAACTCTGACCCCTATAATCATGGTGCAACACAAAGAGCATAATCGGCTGTACTTCGGCTATGACAGCGGTGTTGTTAGATATGTAGATCTAGGCAGCGAAATACCGGTTGAACAATACTTTGTAACACTTTCTCAACGGCCCACTGGAATTGCTGAGGCGGGACAGTTTGTGATGTTTGTCGACGGATCTGGTGCCTGGAATACTCACTTTTATTATGATGTTGATGGAACTCTTACTCAATCTGAAGATTGGAATAGATTTTCGCACCATTTCGCCTGGAGCGATGTACACAGTCGTTTGTATTTCTTCCGCAACGGCACGTCCCCAAATGATCTACATTACGAAGAGATCTCAACGGATGGGTTGATTTTATCGGATGGCGAAACGCCCTACCACGGTGATTACTCGATAATTGGACCGATAGTTATATCGCCTGATCAAACCAACGTACTGTTGGGTGCTGGTGAGTACTATGATTCTATTTCACTAGAGCGCATTGGTTCTATATCGCGGTCGTTTGAACATGCCACCTACCTGGAGGACGGTCGACTGGCTATTGTGAAAGAGAATGGAGCAGATACTATTCTGGCGTACTACGATACTTCTTACGCACCGATCGCAGGCGTCACCTCATTCCAGGGCACTAAGCCAATTGGCATTGCGTACTACGAAAATACACTGACAGTAGTCACGTATTCGGTGGTCATGGGATTGGAATATCACGATATTCCTAACCCGTAAAATACTACGTTTACTCTGGCTGATAGCGCCACGCGTGTAGGCGTTATCTTGAATTCAAGTATCAGCTATAAAACTAAGAACAAGGCTTGCGAACTGTTTAGTTCTTTGTACAGCTGACCTGACCCCTCATCCTCTCTCATGCATCTACGCTACCTGTTGCGTGCATTCCATCGACACTCGTTGCACCGATTTTATCATATGGGTTGTTGATTCTGTTTCCAGTCATATGACCGGGCAGATTCGAATATATCCTGAAGGACTGGTCCATAAGTCCGGTCGCGCAACCTCGCCAGAACTATATCTGCAGCGTTGCGTTTAAAGTGCTTACCTTCAACGGAGATTAATTCTCCATCTCTCAACTGATCTTGAATTAGAAAGTCGGGTAGACGTCCCCACGCTATTTGCGAGACTATTAACTCCTTTTTTGCTTCCTGGGTATCAACGGTACAACGTTTTGTACCGTTGAGAACAAAATAGTCTATGGACTTATGTCGCTTTGAGGAATCGCGAATGATGCACTGTCGCATTTCGACCATCTGATTTGGAGTAATTGAAGCGCTAACGGGAAAAGGCAAATAACCGGGCGCCACCACCGGGATAAACTCAACTGGAAAAAGTTCGATGTATTCAAAATCAAAATTGGTCTTGTCAATGTGATGAATTATCAAGTCTACTTCCCGGTTTAATAGTTTTTCCCAGGGACCTGAAATTGACTCGTGATATAGATGGAATTTGGTGTTTGGAAAGCGATTAATAAAATGGCTTATAAAGGGCAACACGCGGCTATCTTGGCAGGCATCACCGATAACAATTGAAATGTCTGTTTCCTCACCTGTCTGTAGTTGCACAGAAAACTCATCCAGTGAGTGTGCTTCTGACAGCAGATGAGTCACCTTTACGTGATATGCCCGACCACTCTCAGTCAGTTCCACACGATACGAAGAGCGATCAAACAACTCTACACCCAGTTGTAGCTCAAGTTTTTTGATCGCTGCATGTATGGTCGGATGACTGCGGCACAATTTTTTGGCCGCCGCCTGGTAACTCCCTTCTGTCACCACGGCATTGAAGGCATTGAGCTCAAGTAGAGTGAATCGATTCATTGTAGGTTTAATCTACAATGATTGCGCAAATTATGGAATAGCCAGGCGGCTCATGGTTGGGATATTCTGACGTCTTAGTTTATATAAAAGTAAAAATACCTATATATATCAGAGTTATATGGGGTTATTCGCTAGCCAGTCGGGGAATTTATCGAAATGAAGCTTTTGCCTACAGTTCTATGTCTTTTGGCAGCCGCTGCCACCCCTGGCCTGGTGCAGGCCGATCGGAATCTACTCAGCGTAGTGGAAACTGTTGATATTAATGCAGCACCGGCTGCTGTCTGGAGCCAGATAAGCGATTTCAATGGTATGGCGGCCTGGCATCCTGCGATTGCTGATAGCCAGCTGGTATCGGGTAAAAATAATGAAGCAGGTGCTGCACGAGAGTTGCAAATCAAAGACGGTCCCTCTCTTACCGATGAACTCGTTAGCATTGATGATACTCAGCGGGTGTTTATATACCGATTGGTTGATTCCCCACTTCCACTTACTGATTATTTGTCCAGTGTCACAGTTAAATCCCGTGGCGAAGGTAGTGAAGTGATTTGGACAGCAACATTTCGTCGCAAGAATGTTTCTGCCAGCACACCGAAAGAAGAGAATGATCAAGCGGCGATTGCGTTGTTGTCTGGAGTGTACAGAGCCGGATTAGATAATCTGAAAAAGATGTTGGATAATTAGCAGCAGCCACTGATTGATTTGAATGGCAACGAAACGGTAGTGCCACTGTTGTGCACTCAAGGCTAGGCCCGATCATTCACATTTATTGTACTTGATTTCCTCCCTAACCAATAAATTGGAATGCCCTTGTTAGTCACGCAAACTATTTGTGGGTGCATTAAACGAAGAATGGTACAGGGTGACGAATGCCCTCTCTTTTTTGGAGGGTTGCAAGGAAATCAGGTTAGTAAATTGAGATCTACATTGAGGTAGCGATCAATTGGTGAATCTTCCTCTAATACCTCGCTCCGAAATTGTTTTACCTGGGGGACGACTACCGCTGCGAGTTTTTGAAGGCCGGTATATTGATATGGTTCGGGATTGTTTGGAGCAAAGCTCCAATTTTGGCATCTGCCTTCATAGTGAGACAGCAGCCAAAATGTTTCCCTATGGCACTTCAGTTGAAATCGTTGACTGGAATAGTGATGAGAGTGGCGTGCTGGTGATCGTCACACGGGGAATACAGACATTCCGCACTATCAATACCACACAAGAACCAAATGGCTTGCTAGTGGGTGAGGTAGAAATGTTGCCGTCCGCTCAACGTACACCTGTTCCTGCAAAGTATTCTGATCTGGTCGAACTGCTACGATTCGCGCTGTTGAACGTCGGGCCGGTACTCGATTATAAGGAGACTGATTTCGCGGATTCAGTTTGGGTAGGTAATAGATTGGTAGAGGCGCTGCCTATGTCTCCCGAAGCGAGATATAAGTTAGCAACTATTGAAGACCCGATAGAATGTTTGGATGCACTACAGAAATTCACCAATAATTGGCACCCGTAGTCTGCCAAGCCTTCACTACGGATATTCACTGTAAAAACTACTCACCACCAAGGTCCAGCTCACGTCGGAAAAAATTTGCCTCTTCCGGTGGCAGCTCGAGGGTTCGCGCAAATTCGTGACCGGCATATACCGCCATAGCGATAGTCGCCGGTGCATAGCAGTCACCAATTGCTGTGACACTTTTAATACCGTTGTCATTCCATTCGTCTTGCTGTTCAAGCAGCTCGTTGTAAAGGACATCTTGTGGGGCTCGTGAAGTCAGTGGGATAACAGCATCAGCGGCTACTTCAGTTTTTGTATCAATGTATACGCAGGCAAGCGTGACTTGCTTGTCGTCTACGCGGCTTATTTTTTTGTTGCAGATAATCTCTACTCCTAATTCGCGCAGGCGTATCTGTATATGTTCGTTTTCAAGTGTGTTGTGAGTCCAGTTGGCAATATCTGAAGCCGGTGTCACCAGGGACACTTGTGTTCCCGTGCTGGCAAGTTGTTCGGCGATGACACTGGCAAGATAGTAGTGATCGTCATCATAGATCAGTACGTTGCCTTTGGGGTAATTCCCATTCAGAACATCGTCAACGCTTACAATATTGGCGTTTTCTGAGACGGGAACTGTTTGCTGGTGTTGTAGCCCACTGAAATCACAACGCCATTTTGATCCGGTAGCGATGGCTATGTGGGTGGCCTGCGTTTCAAGGATATCTTTTGTTGTCAGTGCGGAATCGGTATAGCTTTGCACATTGGCGCGCTGACTTAACATGTAGGTACGATGATCTGCCACCCGGCGCCAATCAGCTAATGGCGTTAGCGATGTCTCTGCAATGACCCGTCCGCCCATTTGTTTACGCGCTTCAGACAGAATGACATCATAGCCCCGGTCTGATAATGCCAGTGCTGCTTCCAGCCCTGTGGGCCCTGCACCTACTATAAGCACCGTATCCTTTGAAGCCGCTTTGTCTATGTGTACCGGGTGCCAGCCACGGCGCCATTCTTCACCCATCGTCGGGTTTTGGGTGCAGCGCATTGGATAGGCAAGGTAGTCTCCGGATGTGCACATATTGCAGCCAATACACTCACGTATTTCGTCTTCACGACCTTCATCAATTTTGTTCGGCAGGAAGGGATCGGCGATGGATGGTCTGGCCGCGCCGATAAGATCAATGACTCCGCGCTTGATCTGACTGACCATAGTGTCAGGTGAGGTGAAGCGGCCGACACCCACTACGGGTTTAGTCGTTAGCTTTTTTACAAATGAAATATAGTCTTCCTGTCCGCCTTCTGAGCCAAATCGTGATGGCATTGAATCATTGTGCCAGGCGGCGACGTTAACATCCCACAGGTCAGGTAGCTCGGCCAGCAGTCCAACGATATCTTCCGCCTCTGACTTTTGCATGCCTTCATTGCCGAGTAGTTCGTCTACTGCAAAACGTAG
>CALGJU010000274.1 GCA_937928685.1 uncultured Granulosicoccaceae bacterium | reverse complement strand
GGTGGTGTGTTTTCATTTGGGGAATGTAACTCAGGTGAGTTTGTTTTTCATTTGGTTTTCTTAGCTGAGCGGTTCCAGAGCGGCCTGGGGGGTGTGTTGTAGTAATGGATATCAGTGCGTCAGTAGATGGGTATCGGCGTTGATCGCTTTGAACGATCTCCAATAGAACACCGAAAACTCTTTTGGAAGCCCGACGCGTGAGCGAGTGGGTGTGCTGGCGCGATATATAACCGGTTAAATGGGTGGTAACAGATTTACCTGTATTCAAGGGGTAGTTTTCTGCATGAGCCGCTCGACGTGAGGGTTGCATATATGTAGCTTGCCACTCGCTCACGCGTCGGGTTTCCTGAGCGGTCTGGGGTGTGATGTCGTAATGGATATCAGAGCGTCAGTAGATGGGTATCTGCGTTGATTGCGTTGAACGATCTCCGATAGAACACCGAAAACTCTTTTGGAAGCCCGACGCGTGAGCGAGTGGGTGTGCTGGCGCGATATATTGCCGGTTGAATGGGTGGTAACAGATTTACCTGTATTCAAGGGGTAGTTTTCTGCATGAGCCGCGCGACGTGAGGGTTGCATATATGTAGCTTGCCACTCGCTCACGCGTCGGGTTTCCTGAGCGGTCTGAGGTGTGACGTTGTAGTGGATGCCAGAGCGTCAGTAGATGGGTATCGGCGTTTGATGCCTTTGAACGATCTCCGATAAAACACCGAAAACTCTTTTGGAAGCCCGACGCGTGAGCGAGTGGGTGTGCTGGCACGATATATAACCGGTTAAATGGGTGGTAACAGATTTACCTGTATTCAAGGGGTAGTTTTCTGCATGAGGCTCATGGAGTGATGACTGTGTATATGTAGCTTGCCACTCGCTCACGCTTCGGGTTTCCCTTCAAAGCGACTTCAGCAAATACCTACGGGCCAGCCACCGTCTCATTGCCTTCTTTAATCCAGCCCATTATCCCGTCTTCAACACTGTAAACTTGGTTAAACTCCTTACCCAGCCATCGGCCGATGTTCGAGGTTCGCCCGCCGCTGTGGCAGATAAGCACGAATGGCTCGTTGGGATCAATGAGCTCAGATAGCTCTGCCAGCCACTTTTCGGCATCATATCCGCCTTTCTTGTCAAAAAATGTCAATAAATGGCTACCTTCAACAACCCCTGTCGTTTCCCATTCATCCAGCCGTCGGACGTCAATTACGGGCGTGCCGTCGTCTATCAGAGACTGCAGTGCTTTGTTGTTAATGCCTGTCAAATCAGCAGAAGCCGGGCTGATTAATGCTAATGAGAACAGCAATGCGGTAAAAATTGATTTTATGTTCATTTATATTCAAGTGCCATAATGCATAGGTAACTGATTCTAGAGCGGAAACGATATTGCAAACATTGCAAACTGAACTTGCCCGTTTTTTCATTGTGGCAAATATTGATGACCCACGCCGCCTTGGCAATAGCAGCGAGAGGCGATCGATTTGCCAGGATTACCGATGGTACGCTGCCGCCACAACCGGACTATAAATTGCGCTCCACTGGCAATGATGGCGCAATGCAAAACCGGCGCCGACGAACTTTGTCTCCTTGTGCAAGTGAGATAGCAACAAATTCCTGATATAAATACAGAATACGACCCACTTTCGAGGATATCACTAAATGTCTGATTACCCAGTAAGAATGGAACAAAAGCCGCACATCGAACCATTCTTTGATTCAGCATCCAACACCATTAGTTATGTTGTTTCAGATCCTGCAACCAAGGCCTGTGCCGTAATCGATTCAGTACTTGATTTTGACTACGCCGCAGGACGTATTTACTACGATAACGCCGACAAGCAAATTGAATACATCAAAAATAACAAGCTGTCAGTTGAGTGGATTATCGAATCACATGTACATGCTGACCACTTATCCGCAGCACCCTACCTGCAAGAAGCCCTGGGAGGTAAAACCGGAATAGCCAAAGAGATCATTCGAATACAAGATGAGTTCGGTAAAATATTCAATGAAGGCACCTCTTTTCAACGTGACGGATCACAGTTCGATTCGCTGTTTACGGATGGAGACACCTACCAGATTGGCAACCTCAACGGCTTTGTAATGAGTACACCTGGTCATACTCCTGCTTGCATGGTGCATGTAATTGGCAATGCCGCTTTTGTAGGCGATACGCTGTTCATGCCTGACAGTGGGTCTGCAAGAGTTGATTTTCCCGGTGGTGATGCAGAGACACTTTACAAGTCTATTCAAAAGGTACTGTCACTACCTGATGATATGCGCCTGTTCATGTGTCACGACTACGGTCCGAATGGTCGAGATATAAAATGGGAAACCACCGTACTAGAGCAACGACAGCACAACATCCACGTAGGCGAAGGCAGCACCAGAGAGTCGTTTGTAAAACTACGCACAGAGCGTGACAAGCAACTTTCCATGCCACGCTTAATCATCCCCGCCCTGCAAGTGAATATGCGCGCCGGCGAGATGCCCACCGATGCTGATGGCAACCCGATGTTAAAAGTACCCATCAATGGTTTGTAATGGATGACTTCTGTGCCGTATGGCATTTGTTTGATCTGTTACCTGACGGGCCTGACGGGTGGCAACCCAAGCTTTCTTATTAAACAGATTCTGTTTTAATCACCAACTTGTTATGTAAGGTGCGATGCACTGGGCACTTATCTGCAATTGCCATCATTCGTTGGTGCTGATCAGCATCCAGATCACCGACAATAGAAATACTACGGGTAATCACATCTATCTGCGGATGTGATTCATCGCACTCCATACAGTCAGCACCATGATCGCGCGAATGATCAAGCTCTACACTGATGTGTTCAACCGGCCATTGCTTCCTTGCTGCATACATTCGCATCGTCATCGTGGTGCACGCACCAAGTGCGGCTAACAAATGCTCATACGGATCAGGACCGAAGTTTGAACCACCTACTGCCACTGGTTCATCTGCAATCCAGTGATGACTGTCACTTTGAATATTTTGTGCAAATCGTTGGTCGCGTTCACTCACCACCAGGTGACCCGGGGTAACTTTGATTGGTGGTGGTGCAGCAGACTCTTGAACGAATCGTGTAGCCCATGCCGCTATGGTGGCGGCCGCATATTCAACATCAGATTTCCTAGATAGCAAATGATCAGCACTGTCCAAACTAACAAATGATTTCGGATGCTTGGCAGCGACAAATATCTGTTCGGCTTGTTGAATAGACACTGTGCTATCGACCGGGGAATGCATCACCAACAATGCCTTTCTCAGACTGGCAACATGAGTGTCTTTGTTTTCACGTATATCATCAACAAACTGTTTTTTAATTGTGAATGATCTGCCCGCTAGAGATACCGTTGCCTGGCCATCCCTCTCTATCGCATCAAGATCACAGACAAAATGCTTTCCTACATGCTCGGCATCTGCTGGTGAGCCAATGGTCACAACCCCGCGACTCTCAGGTATCTGGTGTGCAGCTTTTAATATTGCCGTACCACCCAAACTGTGACCGATTAATAACTCCGGAGCCTTGTAGTGACTGCGCAGATAATCTGACGCGAGCACCAGATCTTGTACGTTTGATGAAAAATTAGTATTGGCGAAGTCGCCATCACTATTGCCAAGCCCGGTAAAGTCGAATCTCAGCACAGCGAAACCGCGAGCAACAAGTGCTCTTGCAATACGAGAGGCTGCAACAATATCTTTACCGCAGGTAAAGCAGTGCGCGAACAGGACGTATGCAGAAGGTTCGTGATCAGGTATTTCCAGTAAACCCGCCAGTTTGTCTCCGTGGCTGCCCTGAAAATCTATTTTTAGTTTACTACTCACGATGATCACCGACAAATGGATAATCACCTATGACCATCACAAACGCTATACGTTCAGGGCGAGGATTTTTTGGTCAGATTCTGCTTGTCACTGATGGTTCGGGTGGTTTGGGTGGTAAGCGGGATATCTGCAGGCGCTCTACTTTACGGTGATGTTTATGACGAGCTTGACTTGGTCCGCTCGCTCACGCGTCGGGCTTCCTACACCGTACATCGGTCTGCCTAGTATACAGGCCTGCCTAGTACATAGATTCCTTAGATCGAGTGCCACGATTCGTTCGTGGCACTCACTTAGTGCGTTACACCGTTACTCTTATCTGCCGCGGCTGACGTTGAAGCGATTTAATGTAAATGTACCTGTGCCCCAGAACGTCTCAGTGCCGAGCTCAATAGCGCCCATACAAGTGTTTCGAGCCATTGACGGTACGCCAAACGACGGACCAACATCTCTGGACCAATACACAAATTCGTTCCAGTTCAATCTGCCACGGTTGTGCGGCTGTTTAGCAACAAAAGCAACGTAGGCCCATCCAAGGGCCGGATTAACATAGACATCCCACTCCTGGCCACTCAACGTTACTGTGGTGGCGAGTGAGCCCGGCGTACGAATAGCCGGTACACCAACCCACACCATCATCTCGTATTGCTTGTTGTATTCTTCTGCATCACAGCTGGTGTGGAAAAAAGACTCTAGCGCAACGTTGCGTTCAACGGTACCTGTCTCAGAGTAATCATAGTCAACCCAAAACTGCGGCATAGCGTCAGTTCGAACCGGTAAGCCAGTCTCTGCAACCGTACCAGATATGTTGTAACGAGTTTTTCGACCATAGTACACCTGAGGATAAGACTTAACCGCAAATTCATTACCTTCAGTTCTTTGCAGCCAGTTGTAGTCCCACTTGGCAACATAGTTGCCAGGACCACCAGTCAACTCAATGCATTGTGACCAGTTATTCGAATAGACCGCACTGGAATTCCAAGTGTTATTTTGCAAGCGGTAGTTCCCGTAACCAATCTCAAGCCACGGAATACAACTGCGTTGATTGAGCAAAGGCTGGTTGCGGGTAGCCGTCACGCCGGGCACCACAACGCAAGTGCGATCATTCTCATAACCGAAACCATTGTTGCCCGCATCGCTTGTGTCAGTTAAGCAAATAGGATTGCCGTTGCTGTAACCACCCGAGGCGGCGGCAACGGGTGGAGGCGCTACTCCCGGTGTGGCCACAGATGTCGAAGATTCGGCACTGCCAGTAGAACCTGTGACAATACAACTTCTGCCACTTTCGAAACCCCAGCCGTCGTTATCTGAGTCAGAGGCTCTCGAAAGACATGCTGGCGTACCGTTGTTATCAGTAGTCGCAGTAGTCACTGAGGCTGCCGCTGCATTGGAAGTACTACCTACCCGACATGAGCGATTATTTTCCCAGCCCCAGCCATCATTGTCAGTATCTGAAGCGGCAGATGCACAAACCGCCTCACCACTGCTTGTGTTTGTAGCAGTGTTAGCGCTGGTACTAATGGCACCTGTTCCTGAAACAATGCAGGATTGGTTATTTTCCCAGCCCCAACCATCGTTGTCTGAATCTACCGCCGAAGACGAGCATGTCGGCGGAGCCGCATGCAATGGCTGTGAAGATAAGGTGAATGCAACAAAAGACAAAGCAAATACACTGGCAGGAGTGGCAGCAGTGATCGCAAGTCGTAAAACTCGTTGTGAGAGCATGTTTTAAATGTCCTGATTGACTGAACTATTGACGTGTCAGTAGCCTAGTCAGTTCTGGTGATTTAGTAGCGGGAAAGTCATTAACGTTTCGACAGCTACAATACCGATCAAGAACGATCAATTACCCTTACGAATTAAACATGTTTTTTCACAATCTATTTACTTAGGGCTTCGTCCAGCAGAAAGGAAGCACATTAATTGCGCATATGTTTCTTCGCTTATTTTTTTTCATCCTTAGTACAAACATAGTTGTTCATAAATCGAAACTTAAAAGCAATTACTGTTTAGTTTTCGATACTGTTCAGAGGACTTCCTCTTCGCTAGATAGACTCTGCGCATCAACGTAAAAGGTCTTATAAAATAAATCCCGACAGCATGATAAACGTGTTCAATGCCGTCTTTTTTCTGGCGCGCTAGCAGACAGCTCCACAGCATTCCCAGGAAACACAAGACAATAGCGAACACGTCTATACCGGCAGTACCTCATCTACCCTTAATTGATGCGCACAAAACCAGCGATAGTAAACAGGCGACAGCAAAACCTATAACCAACGGGTGACCCGTGTTATCTATCTGTGAACCGATAACAGTGGCAACTAGAATGGCAATCAATGTACTGACCGAAGTAAACACGGATGACGCTGCCCCGGCGATGTGTCCCATCGGCTCCAATGCCAGCGAAGTTGTGTTACCGAACAGGAAAGCAAAACAAAACATAATGACGGCAACATATGCAATGTGCACGACAAGTGGTGGTGCAAGATCCAGCTGATGGTAGGTGAGCAGATAAGCAGCAGATACAACAATGATGACAATGATGCTCGACTTAACCAACTTCGCCGCACCGACTCTTTCCACCCAGCGTGAATTAATAAATGAGGCAACACCAAACACACTGGCGAGACTTGCAAACACAATGGGAAAGCGCGACCCCAGTTGATAGATTTCCTGAAATATCTGTTGCGCCGTACTGAGATACGCAATAAACGCCCCGCTTAACAAACCACTCACCAGCGTGTAACGAAATACCACCGGATGAGTCATCACCTCATGTATTGATTTTTTTATTTTTACAATCGACAACTCCTGCTGCTTTTGCGGTAATAACGTCTCTGGCTGTCGCACCCAAAACCAGATCATCACTAACAGTGAATACACAGTGAGCACAACAAAAATACTGCGCCAGCCTGCGATCAATAACAGGCCTTGCCCGACAAAGGGAGCAACCATTGGCACACCGATAAATACCATCATGATCAGCGACAGCAGTCTTGCCATCTGTTCGCCTTTATAGGTATCACGAACGATCGCTATAGCCAATACATATGGCCCTGCCGCACCAACGCCTTGCAACACACGCCCGACTAACATCATGGAAAAAGACTCAGCCAATACACACGCCAGCGCCCCGACACAATAAATGAGAAATCCGACGATAACCGGCAGCTTCCGACCAAAACGATCGGCAACAAACCCGTAAAAAAGCACACCGATCGAGAAACCAAGAAAAATAGCCGTAATAACATACTGCCGCCGATTTTCAATCACTACATTGAGATCGGAACTTATCTGATCCAATGCCGGTAACATGGCATCGATAGAAAATGCATCGAGTGCTGACATCGCCGCCATTAACAGAACGAATTCAACATGACCGAGGTTTTTAACGACTTGGGGGTTTACGGCATTGATAGTGTGGCGCTTCTATTGTAGGTGTCATTTTGATGGGAACAAGTACACCATCCTGATTGCAGATTATCTGGCGGCCATAGAGAAAAAAGCGTTACGGTAGCCGCCGCTGGTACGTGATCTTCCAGTACACTAGTGAGTAGAGCAGATATTTTGTAAAGCCAAAGGCAAGCGTTAATTGTACCCTGTATTGATTAGTGGGATGATATCTCTACCCTGATCCGAACACCCTTCTGCGGTTGAATTATTGGAGATAGCGCTTGTGGGAAACAACAGTGAGGCCGACCGTCTATTAGAAGGCGCTTATGCAATCAAGTCTGCACAAGACAATCTTGACTATTATAAGGAATTCGCTGCAATTTATGATGAGCAGTTCGCCAATGCAATGGGGTACGTCTACCCGCGGATGCTTGCCACCGTCTATCAAAAACATACAGACAGCACCGATTTACCCATTGTCGATATCGGATGCGGCACCGGCCTCGTGGCAAACGCACTCATCGAACACTTGCAGCTTGCAAACCTGACAATTGACGGAATCGATATATCACCGGAAATGCTGGCTGCAGCAAAATCAAAAGGATTGTATCGTGAGTTGTACCAGAGAGATTTAACAGCAACTGATTCTGCAACAGCACCGCAACCGGAAAGTTATGGCGCAGTGCTGTCAGCCGGGACTTTCACCTTCGGACACCTGGGACCGGATGTGCTGCCAACGCTGCTGGCGTTGGGCAGATCAAACACCTTGTACTGCATTGGCGTTAATTCTAAGCACTACGAGCAACAAGGCTTTGCTCGCGTGCTTGAGTCACTGACCGATAAAGCACTAATCAGCCAACCGATTGTGGAAACTATGCAAATCTATGACCTTGTCGAAGACAGCGCACACGCAGGAGATACTGCTACTGTGCTCGTGTACCGGCAAATTTAGTGTACTACTTGATCCTTGATTCCACAGCAAATTTATTCTCTTGTAAATATCAATAGGTATTCAGCGCGAGAAGAAAATTCGCTGTGAAATCAATTCTCTGCGCGATATGCTCACCACCTCATGAATAATGCGGGCTAAGCCTTAGATATTGTTGTGTACGCATGCACATAGTCCATCGCATGACCTTCAGGATTATCGGCCACCCTGGATTCATAAGTACCGTAGAAATTGTGGATAATCTCTTTGCGCTCTTCGACGCTTCTGTCAGAAGATAGACCACCAAAATAGATGCTCTCATTCCAGCTTCTAATGGTGGGTATATATTCCTTTGCAAATTTTTTGGCATCACCGTGAGACTGGAAATCACGAGCGTACGGGCACTTGATAATACCGGTTTCTATGTGATCAAGTGTGAGCCCGGCCTGGCTCACTTTACTCTGCTTATCTGTAAAGGGAAGTGAGAACTCCTCTACGGTATTGTAGTACTGGGGTAGTGTCATTGCGGTATATTCGTCCGCTGTTATCGTCCCGTTATCTCGGAACTCACACCAAAGATTATTGAACCAGTTGAACATGTTCTCACCATCGGTATTACCCAGGTAGCGTCCCTGCTCATCCTTACAGAAGTTGGCGAACACTAACTTACCCCCGGGCTTCAGTTCTCTTGCCCGGTGCAACAGAATGGTCTCCCAATCTTTTTGCGCCTGCGCTTGATACTGACTCAGTACATCACCACTCGCACCTACCATATGAACGTGATCAGAGATGTCACAGGGTTTCTGACTTAACCAATGCATTGCAGTCGCAGAAAACCCGAGATCCAGTGAATTACCAGGGAGTATGGGATCGTAAAACGAAGACCCTGATTCCAATATATGAACATCCGGATACTGTGCTGAATAGGTGACAAAATCTGTTAATCCATGAAGAATTTGTACCAGCGCGTTAAAATCATTTCGCGGTTGATCTGCATAGGTGATTTGTATATCGGTTTCTGACTGCTCTCTTATGGCGCGCACTACATTGCGCCATAAATCAAGCGACGTACCGCCATCAGCACAACCCATATCTGAGAAAGACCAATGATCAGCCGGACCGTTCAACTCACTGAGTGCTGCAAGCACAATGGGCGTCGCGTGATCAATAACGTCTTTGGCACCGGCTGTCGCAAGTGAATACACCCCTCCGCCAGACATTGTGATGTTATCTGCCTGAGATGACTTGTTATTGAGCTTACTCAACATGTTCTCCAAAAGCTGCCGGGTGATTAAAGTTGCTGACTTCAAATTAGCGTGAATGATACGAAATTGCTAATTGTTTTTTTACAATCAGATGTGACGTGAGCGGTGATACGTGCTGGACATCCCTCGCTGACGCTGGCGGGTTTATCATCGGGCTGATTATACATCGGCTATTTTTATGTGGTTCTGCTATATATTCAGAGGGACAATCTCCTCTACTGCTTGACTGCCATCTATCACTCGCTACCCGCCAGCGTGAGCTAGGGTATCCTGTGTGTCAGTCCGATTAAGTCGCCTCAATGCGACTCGTAGGTTTGTCTTGATACTAGTGTACTGGAACTAATAGATTGCACATATGCACACTCTATTTGTTCCAGTACACTAGCGCTGCATTATCAGCGCGTCTCCGACCAGTTGATGTACGCTTATCACCTGATCCATCTCAAACCCATAATACGGTAGCACTTTGGCAAATTGACTTTTACAAATGGCACACATCGCTGCCATGTGAGTGATATTGTGCTTGTCATGAAGCTCCTGTAAAGCCTGCATTCGTGGCAATGCACCTTTTACACGTAGTTCAAGCAGATCATCAGTCAGCAAGCCACCGCCACCGCCACAACAGAAC
>CALGJU010000273.1 GCA_937928685.1 uncultured Granulosicoccaceae bacterium | reverse complement strand
TCGTACTCTTCCATAAACTCGGGACGGCTATTGTAAAGGGAATATCTAAATGTGCAGGCGTCGGGAATTTATTCGCTACACAGAGTTGATAGGGATAACTCTCTTACCGCGTTGCTCTTGAGGCATAAAGAGTTGTAGCAGCGTATCGAGATACTGAGCGCCATGCGCTGTGGTTTGAATATGTTGCATCGTGCGTGTCAGCAAGCCTTCGGATTCGGCTTTTTCCAGCGTCGCTCTAATCACGGCAATGTGTTCACCGGTGCGTTGTTCAAAGTCATGAACAGCAAACCCGTCTGTCAGGCGTAGTGCATTCATCATAAACTCCAACCGAACCTCTTCTTCTGTAACAGCTTGCAAGCCTCTGATTCGATCAGCAGTTGAAGCGGTTTTCAGGTATTCCGCCGGGTGGCGTGGTTTGCTGTGTCTGACGATTGAGTTGTCGGCTGGAAAACTCAATTTGGAATGTGCACCAGCACCAATACCCAGATAGTCGCCAAATCGCCAGTAGTTCAAGTTGTGGTGACACTGTTTGCCGCTCTGTGCGTAGGCAGATACCTCATATTGAACAAAACCTGCCGCGCTGATAAGTTGCCGGCCTTGTTCCTGAATGTCCGCCAATGTGTCTTCGTCCGGCAGTGTCGGCGGGTTGGCAGCAAACAAGGTATTCGGCTCAAGGGTTAGCTGGTAATACGACAGGTGTGTGGGCTGCAAGGCAATCGCCTGCTTCACGTCTTGCATCGCTTCATGGGTGGTTTGATCCGGCAGCCCGTGCATCAAATCGATATTAAAATTGTCAAAGCCAGCCCGTTTGGCGGTTTCGCACGCTGCTATTGCATTACTTGCATCGTGTATTCTGCCCAGCGTTTGTAAATGCTTGTCATTGAAGCTTTGTATGCCGATGGAAAGGCGGTTTATACCGGCGCTACGAAAGTCTTGAAAGCGTTGCTGTTCAAATGTCCCTGGATTGGCCTCTAAGGTAATTTCTGCCGTCGGTTCCAGTTTGCTCAGTGCCCGCACCTGGCCCAATAATCTGTCAATTCCTGCGGCTGAGATCAGGCTGGGGGTGCCTCCACCTATAAAGATGGACTCAATTGCGCGGCCCCATATGTCTGGCGCATGTTGTTCCAGGTCTGCAATCAGTGCGTTGATGTATTGCTTTTCAGGAATCTCATCGCGCACAGCGTGCGAGTTAAAGTCGCAATAGGGGCATTTTTTTACACACCACGGAAAGTGGATGTAGAGGGTCACCGGTGGGTACTCGGTAAAGTGTCTCACCGGACGCGGTCTGTCAGCTGTTTGTTTAATGCCTCCAGTGCGCGGGCTCGATGGCTTGTGCTGCTTTTCAGTTCACGGCTCATGCAGGCCGAGGCCATTTTGTTTTTCGGGCAATAAAAAACCGGATCGTAGCCGAAACCATTTTCGCCTTCCGGTGCCTGCAATATGTGGCCATGCCACAGGCCGGTGCTGATTAACGGTTCCGGATCTTCTGCATGGCGCAGGTACACCAGGGCACAAACAAAGTAGGCGGCTCGCGCGTCATTATTGTGTGGCTGCATTTGCTCCAGCAGTTTGTTGATATTATCTGCATCGCTTGGTTTCTGAGCGTCGTCTGGCTGCATGGCATATCGTGCTGAAAAAATGCCCGGTTCACCATTTAATACCGGTACAACGAGCCCGGAATCGTCCGCCAATGCGCTCAAGCCAGTCACTCGACTGGCGTGGCGCGCTTTGATCAGTGCGTTTTCTATGAAGGTGGGTGCGTCTTCGACAGCTTCACTGACATTGAACTCTGATTGTGTAATGAGCTCAATGTTGTGAGCCACCAGTGCCTGGGCAAGCTCTGCGAGCTTGCCTTTGTTACCGCTTGCCAGCACGCATCGGCTGGCGTGTTTTTGTTGTTGTGTCATGGTTGAAATCTGGTTTAGTTCAGTGCGGCACGCTGTGCGACAACTATTTCATCAACACCTTTGCGTGCCAGTGCCAGCATTGATTCCAGTTCCTGTGCGTGAAACGCATGACCTTCAGCCGTGCCTTGAAGCTCTATATATGCGCCCGCTTCATTCATCACTACGTTCATATCGGTCTCTGCGTTTGAATCTTCCGCGTAGTCGAGATCAAGTACAGGTTTGCCGTTATATATTCCTACTGACACTGCGGCCACTTGTCCGTGCAGTGGATTCTTCTTAATGCTTTTTTTCTTCAGAAGATGGTTTATCGCATCACTTAAGGCAACATACGCACCGCTGATTGAGGCACAGCGAGTACCGCCATCTGCCTGAATAACATCGCAATCTATGGTGATGGTTTTTTCACCCAGTGCTTCAAGATCAATCACGGCGCGCAGCGAGCGGCCGATCAGCCGCTGGATTTCCATGCTTCGACCGGATTGCTTACCGCCGGTCACTTCCCGTCTTGAGCGGGTGTTGGTTGCTCTTGGAAGCATGGAGTATTCTGCCGTTATCCAGCCGCTGCCTTTGCCCTTTAGAAACGGTGGTACCCGGTCTTCGATGCTGGCGTTACAAATTACTTTGGTATTACCAAAACTTACAAGCACTGAACCTTCTGCGTGACAGGTGAAACCTCTGTCGAAGGTGAGTGCTCGGAGTTCATCGTTTGCACGTTGGCTGGGGCGCATATATTTCCTTTGTTTTGTTTCGAAACACGGAGCTTTTGTCCGCTTCGAATAGGTATCGGTATAGATCGCATGATACAGTTCTCTGCCCGCAAAACCGAGTCATCTCGCAGGATAGTTTTATGTTGAAAAGTATGACTGCTTTCAGTCGTAAAGAATCGCTTAACGACTGGGGTGCGTTGGTGTGGGAAATGCGATCGGTTAATCATCGCTACCTCGATGTTTCACTGCGATTGGCCGATGAGCTCAGACTTATTGAGCCTCAAGTGCGTGACAAGCTGAACTCATCGCTCAGTCGTGGCAAGGTAGAGGTGTCGCTGCGTTTTAAACCATCGCAGAAAATAAGCAGTCAAATAGCTGTAAACGAAGCACTTGCCGCACAAGTGGTTGAGGCAGCCGGATCAATTCAGTTGACTGATTCGCAGCCGATGTCAGCACTTGACGTGTTGCGTTGGCCTGGTGTCGTGGGGCAGGCTGAAGCTGACTTCGGTCCATTGCAGCAACTGGCGCTGGAGCTTTTCGATATCACACTTGCGGACTATATCGAAACTCGTGAACGTGAAGGTGACAAGACCGCGAAAATGCTGACTGACCGCTGTGATGCGATTGACAAAATTGTTGCTCAGGTGCGTGTGCTCAGGCCGGTTTTAATTGAACGGCAACATGCCAAACTGATCGCCAAAATTGAAGAGTTGAACGTTGAACATGACAACGGACGGCTAGAACAAGAGCTTGTGTACATTGCACAACGTCTTGATGTGGAAGAAGAACTTGACCGACTCACCGCACACCTGAGTGAGCTGCGCGATATTCTTAAGCGCAATGAGCCGGTCGGCAGGCGTCTTGATTTTCTGGTGCAGGAGTTTAATCGTGAAGCGAACACGCTGAGCTCAAAATCTTCAGACGCAGAAACTACCGCGCTGTCTGTGGATCTTAAAGTCATGATTGAGCAAATGCGTGAGCAAGTTCAAAACATTGAATAGCGATCACTGAACTTATTAACAGCTACTAACAAAGTAGGTGTAAGGAACAACCTATTTCCTCTTCAAAAATCCCGATAAAAAAACCACCTGTTAACCAGGTACAGGTCGGGCCCGCCAGTGGAAAAAAGAATCCGATAGAATCGTTGTTAACAGCCTTGCCGATGTTGATGCTGGTGGTGGGTTTTGGTTTTTATTATTTCAGTGAAAGTAAGCACTCTGACGGGCCGTTGCTGATCGAGCAATCGGTGCACTTACAAGGGCGGTACGACGGGGTAAGTGAGCAAGGTAAAGGCGTTAGTGCACGTCGTATATTATTGCTGAAGGTGGATGACAGTAATCAAACAGGCGCACGCATAACCTACCAACAGGCGGTTAAAGTACGTGAGCTCAGCAAGGGAGCGCCAATAGAATTATGGGCTGCACCCCGTGTATCAGGGGCGACCAGACGGTGGGTGTATAAATTGCTCAGTGGCGATCAATTGATTTTGGATGACACGCCGTAAGCAGATCAATAGAAACCTGAAGCTTCAGTTTGAAAGCAAGAGTTTAATTAAGCGGCGGCGGAATTGATTCCGCGGCCTCTAAAACCAAGGCTTACCGCAAGGCCGGGGCGATTGTCAGCCAGTCTCAGCTCAGCGCCGTGCATTCGCACCACGGCTTGTACCAGGCTTAAGCCAAGGCCGTTACCGGGTGACTTGCGTTCGTTTTCCAGTCGAACAAATCTTTGCAGCACCCGGTCGCGTTCGTGGCGTGGAATGCCGGGCCCGTTATCGGTTACGGTGATGGTGAATTCCTGATCATCACCGGATAGATAGATCCCTACCAATCCACCGACGCGCGTGTATTTAATCGCGTTATCAAGCAGATTGGTGATCGCCTGCGCCAATAAGTGGCGGTTGCCGTAAAACACCGGGTTGGAATTGATCCGTTCAACGAAAATTAGATTAGCGTCTTCGGCGACGGCCCCGTAGAGCTCGGCCAGTTCACCCGCCAACTCACCCATATGAACATTTTCCCACTCGGTTTTATCAAGTCCGGCTTCAAGCCGTGCAATGGATAACATCGCGTTGAACGTGTGGATCATGCCATCGGACTGGGCGATGGAGTATTCGATGGTTTCTCTGTATTCGTCATCACTGCGGTTTTCCAGCAATGTCACTTCGAGGCGATTGCGCAGGCGCGTTAGCGGGCTGCGTAGATCGTGCGCCACATTGTTGGTGACTTGCTGCATGCTTTCCATCAGATCCTCAATGCGGGTCAGCATTTGATTGATCTTAACGGCGATGGTGTCAAACTCATCACGCCGTTCTGTCACGGGTATGCGTTGGGAGAATGTGCCACTCATGATTTCGCCGGCGGTTTCACTGATGCTGGCGATGCGTCGAAGCACGCTCATACTCATCCAGATTCCACCCAGCACGGCAAATATCAGCGTGATGACAGTACCGCCCACCACCAGCGCAAAGGTGTAATCAAGCAGTGCTTTTTCGTCACTGATCTCATGACCAATAGTGAGCTTTAGCCCATTGGAAAATTGAGTTTGCGCCACTCGCATAGGCAGGGTAGCGCGAGGGTTGTCGCCGGGAAGGTCTTTATCGACGTCCCCCATCGGTTGGGTACTATGGGTCCGAACTGACTTTATTTTTAATGGCCACTCGGTCTCGTTGCCCTCGTTTAGATCACTGCCTTCACTTTCGAGCTTATAAAAACGACCGTAAGAATCAACTTCGTTGCGTTGTTGAATGGCATCCAGAAGCTCATTAAGCGCACCCGATTTGTACAGGTTCACCAGAAAGTCGGTTTCCAGACGAAGGCGGGCGTCTACCTGAGATTCTATCTCATCACGCAGAGACCAATAGATGAAGCCGAGCGTCACAGCCGAGAACAGGCTGAACAACGCAGCATAAATAATGGTGAGCCGAAAGGCGGTGGTGCTGAACAGCCTGATATTCATAAGGCCAGAGTATAAATTAGTGGAGCGACGGAAGGATCAAAGTTGCATTGCATCCTGCTAAAACGAATGTAGCCCGCGATGCGGGCTACATTGAATTTGACATTGAACAGTACAGCAATGCTGTACAAACGGCGTAGCGTTAGCCTTCCACCAGTTTGTAACCTGCACCACGTACTGTGTGTAGCAGAGGCTGTTCAAAGTCTTTGTCTATCTTGCTGCGCAAACGGCTGATTTGCACATCAATGACGTTGGTTTGCGGATCAAAGTGATAGTCCCACACGTTTTCCAGCAACATGCTGCGAGTCACTACTTGCCCGGCATGACGCATTAAGTATTCCAGCAGACGGAATTCCCGAGGCTGTAGATTGATGTTATTGCCAGCACGAGTCACCTTGTGCTTGAGTAGATCCAAAGTCAGGTCTGCAACCCGCAGGGTGGTGACTGCATTTTCCGGTTGCGCGCGGCGCGAAAGCGCCTGCAGACGTGCGTTTAATTCTTGCAGTGAATAAGGTTTGGTGAGGTAGTCATCCCCCCCGGCACGTAGTCCGGTCACTCTCTCGTCAACGTCATCAAGCGCGCTGAGTATGAGTACCGGGGTGTTGTCACCACTGCGACGCAGATCTTCGATCATTGAAATGCCATCTTTGCGAGGCATCATACGGTCGATCACCATGCAGTCGTAGGCGTTGGTTTTTGCGTAGCTTAGGCCAGATTCGCCATCGTCTGCGTGGTCAACGGCATGACCTATTTCATTGAGTCCCTTGACGAGATAGCCCGCCGCCTCCATATCATCTTCAACTAGTAGTATGCGCATGTATTAAACTCGTACTGATTGCTGCTCAGAAGACGGGTGGCCTTAAGAGCAACGTGCGGATCGGAGGTATCCAAAGTGTGATACCCAAACGATTAAATTACTGTAACAAGTAGGACGTTCCCAGATAACCAACAACAAATTAGCTAACAATGAGCGACTATCCTCTCTGGGCTTTACAGTCCGAACGATTGCCGAACCATGCTAGGAGCCAACAATGACAAGAAGCAATAAGGTGCCACAGAGTTACGCTTCATCATCCCACATTGCGTCCTCCGCTGCCATCACAACCGCCAGATTTAGCCACATAAATTTGCCACTCCAGTTGATGTTGTTGATGTTTTTTGTCACGACAGCAACGCAAACTTTTGCTATAGATTTGCCGGATTTTGAAGGATTGGTAAGGGAACAGGGAAAGGCTGTCGTTAAAGTGACCGTTTCTTCTACGCAATTGCCAGACGGTGAAACGCGTAGCTTGCCAAATTTTAATGAAGATGAACTGCCGGAATTCTTCCGCCGCTTCTTTGAAGATCTGCCAGAAGGGTCAGGCAATCCTCCGGGCGCAGTCCCGTCATCCGGCTTTGGTTCTGGTTTTATATTGAGCAAAGATGGTTATGTAATCACCAATGCCCATGTAATACAAAATGCCACCGGTATCACGGTTGGATTGCCCGATGGGCGGGAATTCGATGCTGAAACCGTCGGTTCTGATGAACGCACCGATGTGGCACTTCTGAAGGTAGACGCTAACGCTCTGCCAACCTTGACTCTGGGTGATTCAGATCAATTAAAAGTCGGGCAGTGGGTGCTGGCCATCGGTTCACCGTTCGGTTTCGAATACACAGCAACCCAGGGCATTGTCTCGGCGTTATCGCGCAGTTTACCGACTGAAAATTATGTGCCCTTTATCCAGACCGATGTAGCAGTCAACCCGGGGAACTCCGGTGGCCCGCTGTTTGATCTTGACGGCAACGTGATCGGCGTCAATTCACAAATCTTCTCGCGTTCCGGGGGCTACATGGGATTGTCGTTTGCGATACCCATCAACGTGGTGAGATCTGTCGCTGATCAGCTGCGTGAAAAAGGCTATGTCAGCCGTGGCTGGTTAGGTGTGTCCATTCAAGATGTTAATCCGCCACTGGCTAAGTCATTTGGGCTGGATCGACCCACTGGCGCACTGATCGCACAAGTGACCGATGGCAGTCCTGCAGCGGACGCGGGCCTTATTGTTGGAGATGTACTGCTGTCTTTTAACGGTCAATCCATCGATCAGTCCTCTGATCTGCCACCGATGGTTGGCAATACCCCGGTGGGTGAAGTGGCCACAGTTGAATTGCTTCGAAACAAAGAACGGATGAAGCTTGAGGTGTTGATCCGAGAGCTCCAGGAGGACCGCAGTGCAAAGGCGGACCCCGCTGACAACAAGAATCAATTACTCGGGTTAACTGCCATCCCGTTGAATGAAAAACAAAAATCAGCCCTTGAGGTTACGAACGGCTTGTTGATCGGAGAGGTGGATCCGAACGGGCCAGCGGCGTTGGCGGGCATTATGAAAGGTGATGTGTTGGTGTCTTTTAATCAGGCGACCGTGAGCACTAACTCACAGCTGCGGCAGTTGACCGAGACGGTTGAAAAAGGGAGTTCGGTTGCCGTTTTGATTCAGCGCAAGAAAAAGCCAGTGTTCATTGCACTGGTAATACCACGTTAAACAGTTGCTGTTGCTGATATCGCCGGAGAGTCATAGTGGAGCACCCCTTCAGTCCATCGGCTGATCGTAACAAAGAAGCGATCGGCGATGCGTTGCAACAATACCTTGCGAATGCAAGCAACGTATTTGAGATTGGAAGTGGTACAGGTCAGCACGCCATTTACCTTTGTGATCGCTTTAAGCATCTGCAATGGCAGCCTAGTGAACAAGTAATGCATCTTGAATCGTTGACCTATGTGATTGAAGAAGCAGCAGTCAGTGGTATTGCAGCACCGGTGGAGCTGGATGTTGCTGTAAGCATTACGGAAGAGACGACGGGCACTGATGAATACTACTCGTTCGCCTTTTCTTCTAACACTGCACACATAATGGCTATTGATGAAGTGGCTGCGATGTTTCAAGTGATACAGCGCAGGCTACAAGCAAAGGCATTTTTTGCACTTTACGGCCCGTTCAAAATCGATGGAGTTCACACCAGTGATGGCAATGCTGAATTTGATGCCAACCTGAGAAGTCAGCAACCGCATATGGGAATAAGAGACAAAGCTGAAGTTGAATCTCTGGCCACTGATTGTGGTTTGGAATTGCATCGCGACATCCCCATGCCTGCCAACAATAGAATTTTGTTATGGCGTGCGACAGGCTAGGTTTTTCGCTGCGGCTGAGTTTGATGAATAACACCCGCTACCGCGTTTTTCCAATCACTTAGTAAATGTTCTCGTTCGGTGCTCTCCATTGTCGGGGTGAACTCCCGATCAATTTTCCAGTTGGCGATCAGGTCTTCGTGGCTTTTGTATACCCCGCACTGCAGGCCGGCAAGATAGGCTGCGCCGAGTGCCGTGGTTTCAGTTTGCATCGGACGTTGAACCGGAATGTTTAATATGTCTGCAAGGAACTGACATAGCCAATTGTTTTGCACCATGCCGCCGTCCACCCGAACTTTAGTCGGGGTGACGCCATCATCTGCCATGGCTTTAAAAAGATCATAAGTTTGAAACGCAACGGATTCGAGCGTGGCACGGACAATCTGCTCTATGCCGGTATCACGGGTTAAGCCGAACAGCGCACCGCGCGCATCCGGGTTCCAGTAGGGGGCACCCAGACCGGTAAACGCAGGCACCAGATAGACCCCCTGATTAGAGGAAAGCTCATGTGCCATGGACTCTGTTTCTTCCGCAGACTGAATAACGCCCAGACCATCTCGCAGCCACTGCACGGCAGCCCCTGCCACAAAAATAGAGCCCTCAATAGCATAGGTGGGTTTGCCATTGAGTTGATAGGCGACAGTGGTCAGGAGCTTGTTGTCTGACGGAAGCGCTTCACTTCCCGTGTTTAAAATTACAAAGCAGCCAGTGCCATAGGTGCTTTTTATCGTCCCTGGCTCTAAACATACCTGCCCAAACGTTGCGGCTTGTTGATCACCGGCTACACCGCCAATGCGTATCTCTTCGCCGAAAAGCGTTTTATCTATGCTGCCGAAGTCGGAGCTGCTGTCCTGCACATCGGGCAACAGTGATTTAGGTATATCCAGGGTATTGAGCAGTTCGTCATCCCACTCGCCGTTGTGAATGTTGTAAATCAATGTGCGGGATGCATTGGTTGCATCGGTAATGTGCCGTTGCCCGTT
>CALGJU010000272.1 GCA_937928685.1 uncultured Granulosicoccaceae bacterium | reverse complement strand
TTTGATTGTGCCGCTTGATCCGATGCACACGTCCCAGTTGTGTTTGAGATACTCCGGGACGATAGCCTGTGTTTCAAGTCTGGCTTGGGCAATCGCTTTTTCGAATTGTCTGTGAAGTTTTTTAGAGTTGTCAAACCACCTCGTGTTGGCGCTGACACATCCCATGTTGACGCTTTCCATGATGTTGGCAGTGTTGCCAGTGCCGGCTATAAATTCGGTACTGCCACCGCCGATATCAATCACCAGTCGCTTTTTATCATCACGTATGCCGTAGGTGACACCGGTGTAGATTAGTCGTGCTTCTTCACGGCCGGAGATAATGTCAATCGGTATGCCAAGTGTTGCTACCGCTGCGGTATTAAAGTCTTCAGCGTTGCGTGCGCGTCTAAGTGTGTTGGTGCCGACTGCACGTATTTGATGCAATGGTACATCCCGCAGTCGCTGGTTAAACATTGAAAGGCAGTCAAGTGCCCGCTGCATGGTTTTGGCGGTGATGTTGTTTTTCTTATCCAGCCCTGCGCCGAGACGTACTGGTTCGCGCAGCTTGTCGATCATTTGCAAGTGAGATTCGGTAGAGCTGGCCACTGCCATATGAAAACTGTTGGAGCCGAGGTCTATTGCCGCGTAGGTTTTGTCAGCAGTGATTTCCGCACCGGTGTTTTTGTCTTGCGAATTGTCGGCTGTATTCATGCCTTTTGCCCGAGCGTGACTCTGTCATTGTGTGCCAGATCTTTGATTGTTTGTACTTCTTTAAAGTGCTTGTTCAGCATCAGTTCTCGAGTACGTTGGCCCTGGGTATGCCCATGTTCAATCAATAGCCATCCCTGGTTTTGAAGATAAGGTGGCGATGCATTGATAATAGCAGTGATATCGGCAAAGCCATCGTCGCTTGAGCGTAAGGCTTGTATTGGCTCAAACGGCAGGCCGCCCCGTGTCAGGTGCAGGTCATCTGCAGCGATGTACGGGGGGTTGGCGGCAATAACAGAAAAAGCTTGTTCTTCCAGTTGCTCAAACCAGTCAGATTGCAGAAAGTTTATTTTAGCACCCAGCTTTTTTGCGTTGCCTTGAGCCACCTTTAATGCTGCCTGGCTATACTCGATTGCAAAAACCTCCTGTGATGGAAGCTCTGTGGCAACACTTATAGCGATAGCACCCGTGCCTGTGCCAAGATCAAGAAACGGCCCTTCCGTACAATGCAACTTTGACAAACAAAGCTCAACCATGAGCTCGGTTTCAGGGCGCGGGATGAGTGTGTCTGGTGTGACTGTGAACTCAAGTGACCAGAATTCTTTGCAGCCTGTGAGGTATGCCAGTGGTTCGCCGTGCAGGCGGCGCTCAAGCAGTGCTTTGAATAAAGTGTGTTGACCGTCAGTGAGGGTCTTTTCAGGCCAGGTATAGAGGTAGGTGCGGGCTTTACCTATGCAGTGACATAGCAATAATTCCGCATCGAGGCGTGCGCTTTCACACTGTGGTGTCAGTTGTGTTGTTGACTGTTGCAGCAACTGCGCAATGGTTTTTTGCTTAGTCACACAGTGTTATACGGTAAGCCTGTCACGGCTACTCACCCATTTCAGCCAGTAGGTCAGCCTGGTGTTCTGCCAGCAGAGGGTCAACAATCTGTTCCAGTGTACCGTTCATGATCTCATCTAACTTATAGAGCGTTAGATTAATTCGATGATCAGTGACTCTTCCCTGCGGAAAGTTGTAGGTACGTATCCGTTCTGATCTGTCACCACTGCCCACTTGCAAGCGGCGTGATTCTGATTCAACCGCTTGCTGTTTTTCAATTTCATCATTCATTAAGCGTGCTTGCAGCAGTGACATGGCGCGAGCCCGGTTCTTGTGCTGCGAACGTTGATCCTGACACTCAACTACCAGACCAGTGGGAATGTGGGTCAGTCGAATAGCAGAGTCAGTTTTGTTGATGTGCTGACCACCAGCGCCACTGGCGCGGAAAGTATCAACACGTAAGTCAGCGGAGTTAATTTCTATCTCTGCCACAGCCTCTACTTCAGGTAACACTGCAACGGTGGCTGCCGAGGTGTGAACGCGTCCTTGTGATTCTGTTTCTGGTACTCGCTGTACGCGGTGTGCGCCGGATTCGAATTTTAATTTCGAGAAAACACCATTGCCAATAAGCCTTGCAACGATTTCCTTATAGCCGCCGTGGTCACCATCACGTTGAGTGATCAGTTCTACCTGCCAGCCGTTTGATTCGGAAAAGCGTGAGTACATTTTAAATAGATCGCCTGCAAATATAGCCGCTTCATCACCACCGGTGCCTGCGCGTATTTCTAAGAAAACGTTGTTGCCATCACGCGGATCAGTGGGTAGCAGTAATTTTTGAAGGTCGGATTCGAGTGTTTCTATTTGTTTTTCAGCGGTGTTGATTTCTTCACGCGCCATGTCACGCATTTCAGGGTCTGAATCGTTGGCCATCTCTTTGGCGCTGGTGAGGTCATCGGTGGTGGTGCAGTAGTCTGTATAGGTTTTGACCACAGGCTCAAGCTGCGAGTACTCACGTGATAGATCGCGAAAACGATTCTGATCAGAGATGGTTTCGGGGTCACCGAGCAGTGCCGCGATTTCTTCGTGGCGTTCGATTAAGCCGTCGAGCTTGGTTTTAATAGATTCTTTCACAGGACTCTGGCTTACTCTGATTCTGTTTTAGGTTTGTTAGGAAGGCGGGTGATGTTGTCTTCTTGCGCCTGTGTGGCAATAGGGTCGTTCTTGTTGAGATTGAACAGTGTGCGAGCGGCCTCTGCAATTTGCGTGTCGCCAGCTTCACTGGCAAGTCTCAACTGTGCCGACGGGGTGTGTAACAACTTGTTGGTGAATGTTCTGGCAAAGTATTGTAACGCTTTCTCCGGGTCACCGCCTTTCTTAAGCATCGCCATGGCTTCATCCAGTGTTGCCTGTTGTAGAGATGCCGTGTGTGAGCGCAAGTCACTGATGGTGGCACCGGCTTTTAAGCCGCGCATTTTCTGCATGAAGCTGTTGGCCTGGTGCTCAATGATATGTTCTGCCTTGACGGCTGCCTGCTGTCGCGCTTGCAAACCCTGATCAATAATTTCTTTGAGGTTATCGACGGTGTACAGAAATACATCACTGAGCTGACCCACCTGCGGCTCGATATCTCTTGGCACTGCGATATCTATCATTGCCATTGGGCGATGCCGCCTTGCTTTAAGCGCTGCCTCTACCGCGCCTTTACCCAATATGGGCAGCTGTGATGCGGTCGATGAGATGGTGATATCAGCTTCCGCTAGGCGCGCTGGTATATCGGCAAGGCTGATGACCTCACTGCCATATAACGCTGCCAGGCGCTCAGCACGAAGCGCGGTGCGGTTGGCGATTATGGTTTTTCCGATACCGCTGGAGTGCAAATGTTGCAGTGTTAATTCTACGGTTTCGCCCGCACCAATCAGCAAGGCGGTGTGTTCACTGAGGTCGCCAAAAATCTGTCGTGCGAGCGATACAGCGGCAAATGCGACTGATACCGGGCTGGCGCCAACCGCTGTATCGGTGCGCACCTGTTTGGCGACGCTGAACGCTGACTGGAAAAGCAGGGTTAAATCGCGCCCGACGGTGCCGGATTCCCCGGCCGCGCGAAACGCTTGTTTGATCTGGCCGAGAATTTGCGGCTCTCCCAGAATCATGGAATCCAGGCCACTGCAAACGCGCATCAGATGTTGGGCCGCATCACGGTCGTAATGAGTAAACAGAAAGGGTGAGAACGACGCCTGCGGCGCTTTGTGATAATCGTGCAGCCAGGTGACTACGTCGTCAGTTTTATCGCTGTGCATGCCACAGTAGATTTCTGTGCGGTTACAGGTTGAGACGATGGTCGCCTCAGGCACCTGTAGATCTGAGCGCATTTGATGCAGGGCATCGCCGATGGATTCGGGGGCGAACGTGATTCGTTCCCTGATATCAACAGGTGCGGTGAGATGATTGAGGCCGACGGCTACTAGAGACATGATGAGGATGTTAGCAAGCTATGCATTTGATTCGCTGAGATGTGCTTTCCAGGCCGACAAAAATAGGGTGTTGGGTCATATAAACTGCCGTATGCGCTGTTTTGGAATTATTCCAGTACAATCGAGTCGTTTTATTCAGCAAAGTTGCAGAATGCAGTGCGTCTATTATAGGTTGGTTATCGTTTGGACACTACGAGTAGCAAAATTATAGTGAAAACAATTACTTTATCCGGTTTACTCACAGCAGCGCTTGGCGCCTGCAGCACCGCCACGGTGGCTCAATCAGATGGAACGTCTGTTTCCGGGCTGCAAGACGAGATTGTCAGCGCACAAGTTGCAAGACAGTTCAGTGTGCGTGAAGAGTCGGATCTGGTCTTCAATATTTTATCGGCAGAAATTGCAGGTCGCCGTGGTTTGGTGGGAATAGCGGCGCAGAATTACTTTGAGGCAGCCAACGCAACGGATGACCCTCGAGTGACCGAGCGGGCCGTCAAGCTGGCGCTTTTTGGTCGCGACTGGCAACGTGCAGAAATGGCATCGGCTCGTTGGGTTGAACTTGCGCCAAACAATGTTGAGGCCTGGCAGTATCGTGCCCAGTCGTCCATGCAACAAAGAGACATAGAGACAGCATCTGTCGCCATGGAGCAGGTGGTGGCCCTGTCTGACGGAGGCCCCGGTGAGGTAATTCCGTCATTGGTCGATTCTATTTTGCGCCAGTCTGACGCTGAGGTGGGATCAGAGCTGCTGGAACGACTTGCGAGTCGCTTCCCGGACAGCGCAGATGCACAATACGGTATCGGACGATTTGCCATGTCTAAAGGCGAACGTGAAATGGCGCTTGAAGCGTTTGAGCGCGCTTTAGTTATTGATCCGAACAATGTGGATACTTTGTTATCA
>CALGJU010000271.1 GCA_937928685.1 uncultured Granulosicoccaceae bacterium | reverse complement strand
GCGAGTGGCATGTCACGGAGATTTTCCAGCTTGTTTAACGAAGGTTATTTACGTCAGGCCTGCAACTCCAATCGCGTGATGCCCGGCCACACAACCAAAGCAATGTGCCAAAGGCACGAGCCACTCGCTGTACCGCGCGTTTGATTGGTTTTGAATCTCATCGTGGAAACAGGCATAAGCGCCATAGATGACGCGTTAGCGAAGTGGGCACATGAATGTGCCGTCTGAGCGGCACAAGCGGCCCGATGAGATTCAAAATGCCGCAGGCACCCGCAGGGCAAATCAAGTCGCAAGAAGACTTTTTGCTTCGTTTTTGGTCTTTTTAAAAATGAAGGCCCGCGGCAGCGATGCCGCTCCACACAAACCGCTCAAGCACCTCAAGCACCCCAAGACCCACAAGACCCACAAGACCCCCAAAGATCAAACACCCCCCAGCCCCCTCTCCAGATCCCGAATAATATCCCCAGGCGACTCCAACCCAACAGCCAACCGCAACAGCGACTGACTGATACCCGCCTCTTGTCTTTCAGACTCACTAATTCGACCGTGAGTTGTTGTCGCAGGATGCGTAATAGTGGTTTTAGCATCACCCAGGTTAGCGGTTATCGAAAGCAACTGTGTGGAATCCACCACACGCCATGCTGCCTCACGTCCTCCGTGCACCTCGAAGGAGACAATGCCACCAAAGTCACTTTGTTGCTGCTTGCACAGTTCATGTTGCGGGTGATCTTTGAGGCCCGGGTAATACACTTTTTCAACCGCGGGATGGCGCTCCAGCCACAAGGCTATCTCTGCAGCGCTTTGGCAATGGCGATTCATACGTAGCTCAAGCGTTTCCAATCCTTTGCTAAACACCCATGCATTAAAGGGGCTCATGGTAGGACCGGCGGATCGTAAAAAACCATAGACATCTTCGCCTATAAGTTTCTTATCTCCCACCACCGCTCCGCCGACGCAACGGCCCTGCCCGTCGATGAACTTAGTGGCAGAGTGAATAACAATGTGCGCTCCAAGTTCCAGTGGTCTTTGCAATACCGGGGTACAAAAACAATTATCTACTACAAGCAAAGCTCCGTGTTCGTCAGCCAATTCCGCCAGCGCACGAATGTCTGCTAACTGCGTTAGCGGGTTGGTGGGTGTTTCTAAAAATAGCATTTTTGTCTCAGGCAGTATTTTATCGCGCCAATCAGCAAGACTGTCTATTTTCGCAAAATCCACCGGATTACCCATCCGCGTCAGGTACTTGTTAAAAAACTGAGTCGTCGAACCGAACATACCAGTGGCCGCAAGTACATGGTCACCCGGCTTAAGACACGCCACACAGGTTGCCATAATCGCCGCCATGCCCGATGAAGTGGCGACACAACATTCACCGCCTTCCATCGCCGCCAATCGTTGTTCAAAAGTTCGCACCGTGGGGTTGGTGAAGCGCGAATATACATTACCTGGTATTTTATTTTGAAATCTATCGGCTGCTTGTGCAGCACTTTCAAACACAAAGCTTGAGGTGGCAAATATAGCTTCTGAGTGTTCGCCCTCGTTAGTGCGAGCTTGCCCTGCACGCACCGCGGTAGTAGCAAGATCGTATTGGTTCCAGTCGGTGTTGCTCATATTTGTTCCGCAGTAATGAAAAACATGCGGCGATTTAAGCTTGGGAGTTGAGCACTTAAAACTTACAGGTGGCCTTCAGATAGAAGTGACCTACCGAGCAACGGCTAGGAGATTGGAAAATGCCGTGCTTCGATTTAGCTGTATTTTTTAAGCGCCCGCAAGCTGAATCAAATCGGCGCTTCACAATTATGCACTTGTGAAGATCGGAGTCAAGCAAACATAAGCGCTGTCTTGCGCATGAATTGCAGTGAATCAAATAATCCCGGGGGGTAAGGAGATGGTTATGCAGTAATTAAAAAAAGGAGCTACAAACCTGTCGACAGCGATAGCAGCACAGGCGTGCCGACTTCAATCATCTCAAACAGGTCAATTACATTGTCGTTGCGCATACGGATGCAACCATGCGATACCGCTTGACCGATCAGATGTTCCTGTGCCGTGCCATGGATATAAATATATCGCCGTTTTGAATCAACACTGCCATCAGCGTTGTAAGCGGGTTGTGCGCCAGCCAGCCAGAGAATTCGACTGGTGATTAGATCATCGTCTGTGTTTGAACAGAAGTCTGTCACCCTGCCGGCGGGCACGCGGCCTTTAAATACAGTACCCATCGGCGTGTCGGCACCAAATTTTTCGCACACCGTGTGCCATCCCAATGGGGTACATCCGGTACCGTCACGATTGCCAGCACCGTTGGCGGCTGTCGACACCGCGTAACTCACCTGCGCCAGACCTTGATCAATAACCCGCAAACGCTGTTGATCAAGCTCAATTGAAATATATTTCAACGAAGCGATATGACCGCCAAATAGCGCATCACAAACACCATGAAACGGCGCTACCGCATGCGCTTGCGAATCAACGGATTGTGCATTCACTACTGCACACCGACATCCACCATTTCTTCGTCGCTGCTGGTGTCTTTGTTCGCATCAGCGCGCGCTGTTTCCAGCTTCTCAAGATAGGTATCATCAACATCACCAGTTATGTATATACCATTGAAGCAGCTGGTCTCAAATTCGTCCAGCGAAGGCCGTGACTCACGTACACAGCTAATCAAATCATCAAGGTCCTGATAGATAAGACCATCTGCCCCAATCGCCTGTCGAATTTCTTCAACACTTCGGTCGTGGGCAATCAGTTCATTGGCTGCCGGCATATCAATACCATACACATTGGGGTAATTGACCGGCGGCGCGGCGGACGCCATATAGACTTTGGCCGCACCTGCTTCACGCGCCATCTCGACTATCTGTTCAGACGTGGTACCTCTGACAATAGAGTCATCCACCAGCAAAACATTCAGGCCTTTGAATTCAGACCCAATTGGATTCAGTTTTTGCCTTACCGCATTACGCCGCATGGTTTGCCCCGGCATAATAAAGGTTCGACCGATATAGCGATTTTTTACAAACCCCTCGCGATACTTCACGCCCAGGCTCATGGCCAGTTCCAATGCAGAGGTGTTGCTGGTATCCGGAATCGGTATCACAACATCGATATCGTTATCCGGCCACTCGCGTTGTATTTTTTCTGCAAGCTTTCTGCCCATCGCCAGTCGCGAGCTATAAACCGAGACCTGATCGATCACAGAGTCTGGTCTGGCGAAATACACGTATTCAAAAATGCAGGGGGTAAGTTGCGTTTTTTCGGCACACTGCTGGCTGAACATTTCACCCTCTTGCGTGATATACACCGCTTCACCCGGCTCCAGATCTCTCACCGGCTCATAGCCTAATCCGATAAGCGCAACACTCTCGGAAGCAAGAATATATTCCACCCCGCTAGCAGAATCACGCTTGCCCAATATGATGGGTCTTATGCCAAACGGGTCTCTAAAACCCACAACGCCGCGCCCAACCAGCATGGCAATCACTGCATAACCACCGGCACAGCGACGATGCACCGCTGAGACTGCTGAAAACAAATGCTCCGGGGTTAATTTTTCCGCAAGTGCGGCGCGTTGTAGCTCGTGGGCAAATACATTTAGCAGCACTTCGCTATCTGAGCTGGTATTTATATGCCGCCTGTCGGTGCGATAAAGCTCACTCTGCAGTGACTCAGCATTGGTTAAGTTGCCATTGTGAGCCAGTACGATGCCGAACGGCGAATTGACGTAGAAGGGCTGTGCCTCAGCAGAGATCCGCGATCCGCCAGCGGTGGGGTAGCGCAAATGGCCAATGCCCATATTGCCCTGAAGCCGCAACATATGGCTGGTGCGAAAAGCCTCCCTGACCAGCCCCGGCGCTTTGCGCATGAAGAGTTTTCGATCATCGCAGGTCGCCATGCCGGCGGCATCCTGCCCGCGATGCTGGAGCAGGGTCAGACCATCATAAATTTGCTGATTTACCGCTTCGTGGCCAACAATGCCAATGATGCCGCACATGCGCTTACCCGATATTTACATGCTCAGATTGTAAACGGTTGCGCACTACCTTAGTTGAATACTTTCGACGCTTAGGTGCTTTGGGCTAGATCCGGTTGAACACGAACAGTTTCGACAGATCAGCTGGCATTTTGTTGCGAATGACACTGGACACTTTCAATACCACCGGCATCAACTTCGACTCATTCCACCAGCGCTCTTTTGGCAACGCATTGCTATAGGTTGCTAACATTCCTAACAAAGCCACAATAATTATCCCACGTACACCACCAAGCCCTAACCCAAGCAGTCTGTCGGCAAACCCAAGCCCGGTTGCCCCCAGAATTTTACGGATCAAAAAGCAGATCAGGCTCAATAGGAAAAACGCACCGAAAAACAGACAACCAGCGGCAATAATGGATCTGACGGCCGGACTTTCGACTGTGGCGGGCAGAAATTCGCTGAACTCGTCAGTAAACCGGAACGGCAACCACAGTGCAAAAAGCCAGGTGGCCAGAGACATTATGGAAGTGGAAAAGCCGCGATAGAGCCCGAGCAGACCCGAAATCGCCACGGCGCCCACGATGAACATATCCAGGGTGTTAAAAGTCATTTATTACTGTCTCTGCCGGTTAACACTATTGTAGCAGCACACTCCGCTTTTTTGGATGTTCTGCCATTGAGGGGCAAATAGCTTGCATTTATTTACGCCGGACAACGATGCTCTCGACGCGGTAGTCGCGATCAATACGGTTTTGTAGCGCCAACGCATCTATCTGATTACTGTAGGGACCGACCAGCACACGGATCATTGTTCGGGATTTGCCCTCTACCTTATTGGCATAGGCCGCCAGATTCTGGTTCCGTAACCTGTTAATCAGCTTTATGGCGTTTGCATCGCGGACAAAACTTGCCACCTGAATGTTCCACCCTGCCTGCAACGGCAAAGACTCAATGCTGACTCCATTTGTGCCTGACAGATCGCGTGCGTTACCAAGTGTTTCAAACTGCATCGCAGGCTGTGCGGACTTTGTGCCGGTCTGCTGCACCACCGTAGCGGTATTTTGTTTGATCTCACCTTCTGCCTGACTCAGCTCCGCGGACGCAAGGTCTGCCAGCGTGGTGGTATCCGGCATCCGTACATCAAAGGATTCTGGCGCCGGTGCGGGCGGCAGTGTCTGGCGCGACGAAAACGACTTTTCGATCACCGGACGTGGCGGCTCAACAGGCATCGTCTCAGCATACTCGTACTCAGTTTGCGAACCTGAACCATCAAGTACAAACGGCAGCACGATAACCGCAATGGCCAGCAACACTGCCGCACCGATCAATCGGGCAAACAATTGCTCGTCACGGTATTCTTTACGTGCCGGTCTGTGCCCTGCTTTTGATCCTTCCACTATCAAAGTATCAGTCAAGTCATTGCACCCTTGTCGAAAACTAGTGTGATTTTCTTCGTCCCGAGTTGTGCGGCATCAGCTTTCAAGCAAGCCCGCTGCGATCATGCCTTGATTTAAGACAATACTAAAGGCAGTTTAGAGTGACGAATTCACTACTTCGAGGGCTGGCCCCACGACGTGAAACGAACCGAACACAATCACTCTGTCTTCAACCCCTGATTGTGCAATAGCTGCGGTGGTGGCCTGAATTACGGAAGCGAAAATCTCTACCCCTGCTTCGCCGTGTTTACTCACTTCTCGTTCAATCTCAGCCCCACCCATTGCGCGCGGATAGTCAATATTAGCAATGAACCACTGATCGATGGCAGGGGCCATTTCATCGACAATCGCGGTAATGTCTTTATCTTGCATACAGCCAAATACCGCGCGCGTAGCCCCTTCAACCGGGTGATTGATCAGATAGTCGTGAAGCTTTTCGGCGGCCGCCCGGTTGTGTGCCACGTCAAGAATTACCCGGGTGTTTTTTACTTCAAGCGTTTGCATACGCCCGGTCATAGTCACTGCCTGCAATGAATTTTTGACTGAATGCAACGCTGGTGCGGCTCCCAGAAACTGGCCCACCGCGCAAATGGATACTGCCGCATTATCGCAAGCCCAGTCCCCTGCTATGGCGGGCAGAGGCAAAACCGCCGTATGCAGCGCATCACGATACTGCCATTGATCATTGCCCATCACCTCAACATGGAAGTCGACGCCACGTTGCAATAGCCTGGCACCGACTTTTGTCGCCGTTGCAGCGATACTCTCGGGCGGCGCTACATCACCGCATATCAAAGGCCTGCCATGCCGAGCAATGCCTGCTTTTTCAGCACCAATCAACTCGCGATCATCACCCAGCCAGTCAATATGATCAATCGCAATAGAGCTGATACACGCAACATCACAATCCCAGGCATTGACCGCATCAAGCCTGCCACCCAGGCCCACTTCCAGTACCGCAACGTCAATATTGGCCCGGCCAAAACTGACAATAGCAGCAAGGGTCGTGAATTCGAAATAGGTCAGTGTGGTCTCGCCACGGGCCTTATCAATCTCGTCAAAGGCATCACACAACAATTGATCACCGACACGCTCGCCATTGACGACAATCCGTTCGTTAAAATCAATAAAGTGTGGTGAGGTGTACACCCCGGTGCTGTATCCGAGGTGGGTCAGGATCGCATCTGCGTAGGCGACGGTTGAGCCTTTGCCGTTCGTACCGGCGACAGTGATGATTCGAAAATCCGGCTGATCAACACCAAGTGCCATCGCGACCTGCCTGATACGCGCTAAGCCCAGGTCAATCTTGTCCGGCTGCATCTGCTCAAGGCGATGCAGCCATTGTTGTAACCTGTCAGTCAACGGACTCAGCATCTACGGCCGGCGTATCATCCTCAATCACATCAGGCGTCAAATCCGGCGTCTGCCGACCGGTAAGCTGCGCAATAATCTGAGCGAACTTCGGGCGCATTTCACGGCGATCCACAATCATATCGATGGCGCCATGTTCAAGCAGAAACTCTGAACGCTGAAAGCCTGCCGGCAACGTCTCACGCACAGTCTGTTCAATCACACGCGGCCCGGCAAAGCCGATCAGTGCCCGTGGCTCTGCAACAATGATGTCACCCAACATGGCAAAACTTGCCGATACACCGCCCATCGTCGGATCGGTCAGCACCGAAATATACGGCACCCCTCTGCGTGACAGCTGCGCCAGCGCCGAGCTGGTTTTACCCATTTGAAAAAGAGAGACAAGCGCTTCCTGCATGCGTGCACCACCGGAGGCGGAAAAACAAATGAAAGCTGCGTTATGTTGCAGTGCAGTGTCAGCGGCACGGACAAATTTCTCTCCCACCACCGAACCCATCGAACCTGCCATAAATTTGTATTCAAACGCTGCAGCCACAACCGGTACTCCATGGATCGCACCGTAGATCGCTACAAGGGCATCCTTTTCATTACTGGCTTTGGCAGCTTGCGTCAGCCGCTCACTATACTTTCTACTGTCTTTAAACTTTAAATAGTCAACAGGCTCAAGATTCGGTGCGATCTCGCTACGCGGCTCAACATCAAGCAATGCTTCCAGGCGCGCTCTTGCAGGGATCCGCCGATGATGTCCACAGCGCGGACACACACTGTTGTTGCGCTCAAGATCTCCGGAGTAAAGCACGTTAGCGCAGCTATCGCACTTTACCCACAAACCCTCAGGAACCGATCCACGATTGCGGCTGTCAGTTCGCACTCGGGAAGGCATTAATTTGTCAAACCAGCTCATTGATCACCCGCACCGGACTGATTGATGGCACTGTCAGCAGCGCGCACCTTTTGAATAAAATTTTGCATCATTGCGTGATCTTTTAATCCCTTACCTGACTCAACACCACTACTCACATCAACAGCGGCAGGGCGAACCTGGCTCACCGCCTCATAAACGTTATCAATACCAAGCCCGCCGGCAAGCACTAACGGGGCTGGAAAGTCGGTCGGCACCAGACCCCAATCGAAAGTTTCACCACTGCCTCCGGCGGCACCTTCACTATTGCTGTCAAGTAGAAATCCGCGCGCTTGAGTAAATTGCTCTGCATACTCGCGCACATCAACCACCGACTTCATTGCCACAGACTTAATGTAGGGCCGATCAAAAGACTGACAAAATTCCGCAGTTTCTGCACCGTGAAATTGCAGCAACGACAAAGGTACTTTCTGCAGCACTTTGTCTATCAAACTTTTTTCAGCATTCAGAAATAATCCGGTCACAGCGACAAAAGGTGGCAGCGCTTGAAGTATCTCCGCGGCTTTTTCAACATCAATGTTTCTGCTACTCGGCGGGTAGAACACCAGCCCTATCGCATCAACTCCACACTCACAGGCAGCGATTGCATCACGCGCACGAGTAAAGCCGCAAATTTTAATTTGCGTATGTCTGGCACTGATAGATTGATGCACCCGCTGTGTGTTGGCGGGTGAATCTTCACCGGCCGTTCTGTCTACCTTCATTGCCAGAGACGATACCACAAGTGCGCTCGCTTTGGCGCGAAACGGACGCGCCAGTTGCGGCTAAAGTAAACCGACGGCGCTGCCAACCGCAGCATCAGGCAGGCTCTCACGCCAATCAGGGATACCAAACGATTCACTGTAGTGCGGCCCCATGAAGTAGAGCCCGTGGGGTACCGACGTAGGCCCGGCCAGCGTCCGGTCGCGGGCGGCTAAAACCGAGGCCATCCAGTCGACGGATTCCTCGCCCTTACCCACATGAATAAGGCTGCCGACCAATATTCTGACCATATTGTGTAGAAAGGCATTCCCCTCTACCTGCACAATTATATGTTTGTTGAATCGACTGACCTGAACCGCTGTGATTTCACGCACGGCATGTTTGGCCTGGCAACCTGCCGCACGAAAACTGGTGAAATCGTGCTCACCGACCAGGCATTGTGCCGCCGCATGCATGCGTTTTTCGTCCAAACTCTGAAAAATCACGCTGACTCGCTGATGCATCAACGCTGATCGAGCCGGATGATTAAAGATGACATATCGATACGACCGCCCGAGTGTGGAGTAACGAGCGTGGAAATCATCAGGCACCGGGGTCACGTGACGCACAGAAATATCGTGCGGCAGATGGGCGTTCACCCCCATTACCCAGGCTTTCAGGTTACGTGGTTTTGATGTAGAGAAGTGGGCGCACTGCTGCCAGGCATGCACACCACTATCGGTACGACCTGCTGATACCACAGAAACAGGCTCATCTGCCACCTTGCTCAACGCAACTTCAAGCTCTTGTTGAATCGACGGACTATGGTCTTGCCGTTGCCAACCGCAGTAAGCACTGCCATCGTATTCTATGCCCAGGGCAAACTTATCCATTGCGGTGATTAATTGATGCTACCGCGCAAGCAAGAAATATCATCTACAAAACTCCAGCCTATTGTTTGCCGATTATAACTTCGAAGCCTGCTGATGCGGTGGCGAATTACCTAAATCACT
>CALGJU010000270.1 GCA_937928685.1 uncultured Granulosicoccaceae bacterium | reverse complement strand
TCTAAAATAGATTCAGTGGCAGCTTTATCACCTTGTTCCCAGGTGAAGATGTGATTGGGGTGGCGTCTTGGGCCGTGAGCGCCTTCTTTTTGATCTGCGATGTCTTCGCGAAGGATAGGCGCATCTGGAAGTTCTGCTTTGAACGGATCGACCAGTACCGGTAGTTCTTCGTACTCTACTTTGACCAGATCAACCGCATCTGCTGCAATGTATCGGTCTTCGGCAATAACGAAGGCCACTTCCTGCCCTTGAAACAGCACTTTGCCATCTGCAAGTACCATCTGTTTATCACCGGCAAGTGTCGGCATCCAGTGAAGGTTTAACGGTTCAAGATCTGCTGCTGTGAGTACGGCGATAACACCGGGTAATGCCATTGCCTCTGTGGTGTCGATTGACTTCACATAGGCGTGTGCATGCTGTGATCGAACAAAGTCGCCAAACAACATGTCTGGCATTTTCAGATCATCAACGTAATTTCCCTTGCCTTGAGTGAAGCGTGCATCTTCAACTCGCTTTCTTGATGTACCAAGGCCTTTCAGTGCGGCCTGACGTTCTTCTAGTGTTTTTGCTTCGACGCTCATGCTACCTCCGTTTGATTCAGTTCACTGGCTGCAGCCATGATGGCCTTAACTATATTCTGGTAACCGGTACATCTGCATAGATTGCCCGATATGCCAAAGCGTACTTCTTCTTCTGTGGGGTTGGGGTTTTCAATCAGCAAGCGGTGTGCGCGGGTGATCATGCCGGGTGTGCAAAAGCCACATTGCAAACCGTGGTGCTCTTTAAATTTTTCCTGCAGCACATGCAGTTTGTCAGGGTCGCCCAGGCCTTCGATGGTGGTTATTTCAGTGCCTTGCGCCTGTACCGCAAAGAGCGTGCAGCTCTTCACCGAACGGCCGTCAATTTCAACCGTACATGCACCACAGTGTGAAGTTTCACAGCCAATGTGAGGCCCGGTGATTTCCAGTTGCTCTCGTAGTACATGAATTAAAAGCTCACGCGGTTCGGCTTGAGTTTCGAGGGTTTGGCCATTTACGTTCAGGCTAATGGTTGCTTTAGTCATTGTGTGTCTCCTCAGGCCCGTGACCAGGCGGTATCGATAGCGCTCTTCAGGACAATGCCTGCTGCGTGTTTTTTGAAGGCCGCGGGGCCACGGTTGTCATCGACCGGGTCTATGATGTCGATGCATGAAGTAACGGCGGCGGCTATGCTTGCGTCATCCACACCCGCACTCATCAGCCCACTGGAGGCGTCTTCACAAAAAATGGGTGTGTCCGCCAGATTGGTCAGAGCAATGGATGCATGGGAGCATGAGCCGTCAGCGCCACGGGTGAGAAGTACAGCTGCGGCGGCGGTCGCGTAGTCGCCTATTTTGCGTTTTTGTTTCTCGTAAGCGTATCCGCCACTGCAGGTGGGGAAGGTGACTTCAGTGAGAATTTCGAGATCATCGCGAGCGGTAAAGTAGGCGGCTTCGTAGAAGTCTCTGGCCTTCACCGTACGTTGCCCGTCGAGGCCTGACAGCTGGAACTCTGCATCGAGACACTGCATTAGCGCCGGCATATCGTTGCCCGGATCTCCGTTGGCAACGTTGCCGCCGATGGTGCCCTGATAGCGAATCTGAGGGTCGGCAATCTGCAGTGCTGTTTCCCTTACGATAGGGGCGGCGAGTGTGAGCTCGGCACTGGCAATCAGCTCTGCCTGTGTTGTCATAGCGCCGATACTGATGACGCCGTCTCGCACGGTAATATGCTTAAGATCGGTGATCGCTTTGAGATCAACCAGGTGTTCCGGCATTGCCAGCCGCAGCTTCATCATGGGAATTAAGCTGTGGCCCCCGGCGATGACACGCGCATCGTCCCCCAGGTCATTTAGTAGGGTAAGTGCGGCGCTTAAGGAGTCTGGCTGGTGGTAGTCAAAACGTCCTGGAATCATATGATTTTCCCCAAAGGTGTCTGATGGAACAATACCCAGGAGCTTGTCCGAGAACTAGGGTCTTGAGTTCCGTTGTGAGATTTTGAGTCAGATATTTCGATCGATAGAGGCGAATAGTCATTCATCCATCTTTAACGATATGGATCGAAATAGCTGGCCAAAATATCGCGACCGCAGTAGATCCTGGTTCTCGGACAGGCTCCGAGCAGGCAAGGTATCAGACTGGTTCCAGGGAGATAAGTGAATCTGCACGAATAACGTTGCTTACTCACGAAGTACGAGCAGAATTCACCATCGTCGTTCGTGCAAGTTTAAAGGTAATTTGTTGTATTTAATATGAATTTACGGCGTGTGCTTAGTGCTGAGGCTCTGCTGCGTCAAGGGTCTTTATTAGACTAATAATCCGGTTTCTGCTTACCGGTACAGAAGTTAAATTAGGGTAGTTTTCGAACCAGCATATGCCCGTTTCTTTGCGTTTTTCATATCCGGCAATAGCGTTGACGTTTACCAGATAGCTGCGATGAGTTCGGTGAAAGCCATAGCTTCCGAGACGCTGCTCAGCCTCGGTTATTGACCACGGGCAAAATCGCGTCCCATCGCGGGTGTATAGATGGGTGTAATGCCCATCTGCTCTGATCGCTGCCACGTCTGAGTACATCGCGTAGCCGATTGCCTTGTCTTTTTCAAACGGGATTTTGATCGACTCTAACGGGGTTAGCGATGGGGTCGATGTAGTGGCAGCTACCTCATCGCCTACCTGCACCGGAGCGGCTCCCGCCAGCCCCCCGGCGGTTGCGTTATCGGTATTTTGGGGCGGTGTGGCAGCGGCGGAAAGGGGTAAATTGTTTCCTGAACTCCCGCTAGGGTAATCGGTGCTCGTCGCAGGGGCGTTTCGATGGTCTGCGGTTGTCAGGAAGGTTGCTGCCGCCAGCAGGAACGAGCCACAAATGACGAAAACAGCGAGTGTCACAATGACCGCCAGAGTGCCGGTTGCCAATACAGCTGATTCACCGGAAAATACCTCGGAGCTTTGAACAAAGGTGGTGCCATGCATGGCTGTGTAATGCACGACGACCACAGAGAAACCCATTAACAGTGCGCCCGCGACAATGTTTTGCTTCGAGCGATTTCCGTAGGCAACACGAATCGCAGCGGCCCCCATTAAACAGGCAACAATGCATGCCACCACCATTGAGATCGCAGAAAACTCTGGTTCAACGCCGCGGATTCCCAACATACCGATGTAGTGCATGGAAAGAATTCCAGTGGCTAATATTAAGCCTGAAACCACAAGGATAAGCGGGCTTCGTGACGTAAAGTGAAGCAGCAAAAGTGCCGTTCCCACGACTAGTATTGCAACCAGCGCTGAACTCAGGGTTTGGAATACATCGTAGTAGACGGGTACCGAAAGCTGGTGTGCCAGCATCGCAACAAAATGCATAGACCAAATGCCGCCACCCAAAACAAACGAAGACATAACGATTAATGCTTTGCGTTGCTTGCCGGGTAGTCGGGATATATTGTTGGTTAGCGCAAGCCCGCTAAAGGCTGCCACCATTGATATTGCTATTGAAGCGACAATCAGTGTCGTGTCGTGTGAATAGCTAATCAACTTTACCGACCCCGCTCACGGACTAAAATGAAATGATGACATATTACTCGCGCTTTGGGTTGTGGGCAGTGTTTTTTTCCAGCAGGGTGTTTTTCGAATAAGTTTATGGTACGCAATCGAGTGGCGACGGTACTGACTGACCGATGCTGTGTGCGGCTACCAAATGGCGATAGTGAATCACGCGTGCCCGCTTTATATACAGCATTTGCGCCCCGTCAGATTATCCATTGCGTGAATCTGGTGGATCAGTCAGGTAGTTGCAGCGATAAAGTGCGGCCGTATTCCGGTTGCCGTAAAGGTACGTTCATCCTCTGCCTCTTTCATAAGACCATGATTTTTTATCAGCACAGTACGCCAGCCATAACTGGCACCGCCGAGAATATCGGTATGTAGGGTGTCACCGACCATGGCAATACGGTGTGGGTCAACATTTTCAATACGCGCTGCTGCCAGATCAAATACGTCCTTAAATGGTTTTCCATAGAATTTCGGATTGCATACACCCGCATCAGCCAGAGCATGTGTGTATAGCCCTGGCTCCATAGACATGGCGTCTTCACGTGGCGCGACAAGATCCGGGTTGCCTACCAACACAGGACGTGTCTTTGTTGCCAGCGCATCATGTAACAGTTGTTGGCGTTGATCAGACCATTCCATTGCGCTCAGAAAAATAAACCCGTCTACCTGTGCGTAGTCTTCGGGGTTGTCACCAAGCAGAGTAGTGTGAGGCGCGAGTTTTTCTATCTGTGCGTAGTCTGTGGCGGCGACTCCCCAGTGAATGTTCTTGTCCTGTTTTTTTAAAGCCTCTTCAAGTGCGTTGCGACTTGAGATGACATCGGCAAGCTCGAATGTCATGCCCCAGTTTAAGTATTTCGCTACAGTCTTCTCAACTGGAAGCGTTGCACCATTGGTTAAGACAAGCACTTGCTTGCCCATCTGTTGCAGCTTGATTACTCTCTCTACTGCACCAGGCACGGTTGTGTCGCCAACATTCAGTACGCCGAAGCCATCCAGAACGAATACATCGAACTCATCAGACAGCTCGCCTAAGTGGGCAACGTTTTGCGATGTAGTTGGGTTCACTGGCGCAGGCATTCTGTGAGCTAGTTGCGTGTAGCGCTCGATAGCGCTGGCGCGGGTTAGGGAGGTAGAGAGTGGCATGTGTGTTTTTTTTTATGTGGTTGTGTATGTAGGGTACATGGTAATGCATTTGATTCCTGTTTCGGTTGCTGATGCGCATGGTAAGGGAGCCCGACGCGTGAGCGAGTGGATCGGGTTTCGCTCGTCATCGGGATTCGGTGGGTGGGTTGCTTGGGTTGCTTGAGCGGCTTGATGTGAGCGGCATCGCTGCCGCGGGCCTTACTTTTTGAAAGAGCAAAAAGTAAGCAAAAACTCTTCTTGCGACTTGTTTTGCCCTTCGGGTGCCTGCGGCATTTTGAATCACATCGCTCCAACAGGCCCGCTCAGACGGCACATCCATGTGCCCACTTCGCTAACGTGGCATCCATGCCACTTATGCCTGTCTCCACGATGAGATTCAAAACTAAACAAACGCGCGGCTCGCTCTGGTTATGGCTCGTGCCTTTGGGCACATTGCTTCGCAACTCCTTTTTGGTTTCCGTGGGTGTTGATTCGTTTTGCGGTTGCCGATATGCAGGGGCAACCTTGCGCATTGACTGTGGGTATATATTTTATGTGTTAGGAAGCCCGACGCGTGAGCGAGTGGACCGAGTGCCGCTCGTCATCGGGATGATGTGGCTGGGTTGTTTGGGTTGCATGGGTTGCATGGGTTGCTTGAGCGGTTTGACGTTAGCGGCATCGCTGCCGCGGGCCTTACTTTTTGGGCTCGTCAGTGGAATCTGTGGGCGAATTACACTGTATAGATACACAGGGATGTTAGAAGCAGATTTGTTGTATCCAGAAAATACAGCACTGCGTTCTTTCGAAAACCCACCACGGATCCAATCGGCAAAGTATCGGTAG
>CALGJU010000269.1 GCA_937928685.1 uncultured Granulosicoccaceae bacterium | reverse complement strand
GGCAACAGTGCGACAGAGTTTCGTGTTGATGTCCCTGTTCGGGCTGATGATAATCGATCAGCCAAAGAGACGATGAAGAGCAAACTGCTGACAGAGAAGTTGATAAAAATGGGGCGGGCCAGATCTCAGGGTTGTACCCGTTGTCACGGCAGATCCGGTATCAAGGCGCTTGCTAAGTCGAGTGCCTGGCAGGGATCAATTGCTGAATTTGTTGTAACCCGGCTCACAGCGTTTCGTGAAGGTAGGCGAAGTCATATAGTGATGTCCAGCATTGCAGAAGCTATGAGCGATCAGGATATAGCCTTGGTAGCAATGTGGTACCAATCGGTTAGTAACCCGACAACTTCAGACTGAGCTACGATGTTCAAACCGCAGTTGCAGCGGGCCTAAGCGATAAGAGGCCGGGCAGGAGTTAATGCTCAATTAAATTCCACCGATTTTATAGCCAATACTGTTCTCTACTTCAGCAGCTTCTGCACTCGGAAACCCTAAGCGTGAGCGAGTGGTATGTCACGGAGATTTCCAGTTCGTTATGCGAAGGTCAAGGCTACACGACTGGGCTATCGAAATAAGCCCAGTCCGTAACGCGACATCTACATGCAGGTGTTTCATTCAACAGAATCTAATCACTGAAAACCAGTTCTAGATCTTTCCGTCCATACCCATTTGATAATACTTGTGGGTTATTTTGTCTTGATTCTCCAGAAGCCAATCAATACTTGGCTCAACGGCCATTGCTTTTCTAATGGCCTCAGTCGTAGCTTTGCGATGAATTTCGAATAGTATTTTATGATCCAGTTCGTCGTCAGTGACAACACTCGGGTTTAGCCATACAGAGACAATCAAACCATAGTCATTGGCTTCCTCTTTAGGAATGTAGCCCGCACGTACGGAATCTAATACCCCGTTAGCAATAGCGGCTTGAACAGTACCCATTAGAATATTGGTATAGCGGTTGTCTTTAACAGTGACCTTGCTGACCATCAACGTCGGTGGGCGCACCATGATGTCTGTATTTAGAATAGCTAATACCTTGCTATGACCTTTTTGTTGATCGGCCAGTTGGTTCGCGAACGCAATGCCCATCGCGCCGCTCATTTTACCAATAGCCACTTCCGGTTCTGCGGCGGTGCCTGGAGGGCCACCGGCCACCAAAGCTTCGCCAATGCGAATCGTATCTGTCATTCTGAGTTTCTCTTATGTTTAGTTGGATAGCGGAGTGTCAAGCAAAGATAAATCTCGCTATTAGAAATAGTATTCCAATTCAAGGGGTTTATCTATGTCTGGCAGATTATCATTGCTTCGCTCGTCAATTAGGGCATGCTGTTATATCGATATCAAATTTGGCTATCTGCACAGCATCTGAGCCTTTGTAAATGTAGGCAATTGAGCCGTTCTGATCAAGAATAGAGCGCAGGTTGGGACTGCTGCATGATTGTTGTACCACCAGGGGTTGTAATGTTTCTGCGGCCTTATCAGTTGTCAGTGTCTCTGAGGTGTAGTTAATCAATACATAGTGATAGGTGAGCTTAGTGCCTTCAGCTGAAGTTTGAATTAGATGCGTTTCGGCATCTATGGCTGCAGGTAGCTGTTCGTTTATTATTTTGACCGTTGATTGCAAAAAATCCGGTAAATCTGTGCCTGAATCTTCGCAGTTTGATTTTGCAGGCGTCACCATAAACTGCTCAATTATCTGCAGTTGATCATCATTGGAGTTTTTTACCACCATGTAGAAGCGGTGGTCAGTAAAGCAACTTAATGTGGAATATCTGGTGGCGGTTATTTTGGCTTGCCCATTCTCTACCTCAAAGGCTACGTTGCTGTATTCACTGTGATCACCGTGCTGCTTTGCGTTCTCCATTGAAGTTACAATAATTGTTTTCCAGCGGCTGCCGTCGATTATCATTTTCTCTTCTGTGCCATCCTGCTTTTTTCGCACACCGATTATTTTTGCATCATCCGTATACAGTTTACTCACTGAAGTATCAAACTCTGAAGACAGGCGTTGGTACCTATCAAAAAACTGCACAAATTCGGTTTTTTCAGCTGAAAAAGAAATTGATGAGATCAATAGGAAATAAAGAGCGAATAGCTTATGCATGGAGGATATCTCAATAGTTCAAACAAGGCAGTGCCTAACTTACAGGCTATGCGTTACGTTAACCTTATGCGATACGCTATCATTAGAAAAGCTAATTTGTAGCTTTTTATGAGTGATATTTGTTATGTCAATACATAGGCTTGAAAATGGATGACCTAGTCATGCTTATCAAGCAAGTCTATTAAATGCGGAACAAATGCGTCCCCTGGGATAGCTGCTATTTGACGGGCGCGTGTCATGCAGATATTAGAAATAGAGTTACGTACTGAAGCGATAGTCAGGTTGGCTGAGAATCGATGCCTGCACTCTCCCCCCAATGCAGGCGACTGAAAAAGGCTATCGCTAGTGTACTGGACCAAATAGAGTGTGCATTTGAGAGTTCGTCATTTGGTTTGCAACAAGGCGAAGCTTGCAGGCAATAGTTATTCTCTTTTCAAGAGCTTCAACGCAGTGGCAAGCCTAATGCCGAGCTCACATGTGCAATCTATTTGTTCCAGTACACTAGGCCCGCACTCTGGACTTATCTGGATCATAAAACGGATAACTAACTACCTTGGCCATCAAGCGTTTCTGGTGTCCATCAAGTTTGCCAACCTCTACTTCGGTGCCTGGCTCAGTGTATTCCATAGTCATCCGGCATAGCGCCAGATTTTTTGACAGTTTGGGTGAGCGAACACCGCTGGTAACCACACCCACCTGTTGCCGGCCCACATGGACGCAATCACCATGCTCAGCGAGTTCATCGCCTTCAAGCTCTAAGCCTACTAACTTACGTTGTGGATTTTCTTTACGTTTTATCAGCGCATCACGGCCAATGAAGTTATCTGTTTTACTCTTCAGTGGAACCACAAACGGGATGCCTGCTTCATAGGGATCAGTTTCATCTGTGAATTCATAGTTGGCAAAGATCAGGCCGGCTTCAATTCTTAATATATCTAACGCTTCAAGGCCGAGCGGTGTGATCTTGTGTGGAGCACCCGCTTCAAACACCGCATCCCAGATTTCACCAGCGTGTTTTGGATGGCAAAATATTTCATAACCCAGTTCGCCGGTATAGCCTGTGCGTGAAACAACCAGTGGCGTGCCGTTTTCATGGCCGATGCGGGCAATTGAAAAGCGGAACCATGCAAGGTCTTCCAGTGGTGTTTGATCAGGGCGGGTCCAGATAATTTCTTTTAACACATCGCGGCTTAAAGGCCCTTGCACCTGAATGTTGTGTAGCTGGTCAGTGGCTGATTTTACCCAACAGTTTAACCCGCGCTTTTTAGCTTGTTCACGTAGCCACACGCCGCCATAGTCGTTGCCACCAATCCATCTGAAATTGTTCGGGCACATTCGAAACACAGTGCCGTCATCAACCATGCCGCCGTTTTCATAGCACATCGCGGTATAAACGACTTGCCCGGGGGATAAACGGCGAACGTCGCGAGTGACGCAGGTCTGCATCAATTCTTCAGCGTCCGGTCCGAGTACTTCAAACTTTCGCAAAGGTGAAAGATCTATGGCAACGACGCCTTCGCGGGCAGCCCAGTATTCATCTATTGGTCCATGATTGTTGTAGCTATTCGCCAACCAGTAGCCATTGTATTCGATAAAGTTCTTAGTGAGTTTTGAGGTCCGTGAGTGGAATCCGGTTTCTTTAGTGAGTTGTGGGTCTGCGTCAGGAGTCATTCGAAAGGCCAGTGCGGTTGAGAACTCGTGTTTGCCTGGGTAGACACGAATATGTATATCGGTTGGGTCCCATGCGTTAGCAATATCAATGTCGTCCGGGCAGGCGGAAGTCACGCATACCAGGTCTTTAAGTGCGCGCATAAGAACGTAGTCACCCGGTCTAGACCAGGGTTCTTTGGTTAACATCTGGTTGTGATCGTCGAAGTCGGTGTTAAAAAAGTTATTCACCGACATCCAGCCTGCACGTGGTCTTATACCGAAGGGTGATAGTGCGGCGTTAAAGTTGTCAGTGCAGTTGATATGCCCGGGATAGCCAGCTTCGTCGTAATATTTGGCGGAGCAGGCAAGCCCGAAGGTATCGTGGCGGCAGCAGGTGTCTCGTACCATTTCTACCATCGCACTCATATCTTGATCGTAGAATTTGGCGTGTAGTCCGGGAAATGGATAAGAATGCGCCATTAGTGTTCTGGTGGTGGTGGTGTCAAGGCGGCGTTCTACACCCGCTTGCAGTTGTTCTGCATCAAAGCACTGGAAGTCACTACACTGGCGGCCTTGCACATCTATAACCTGGATGTAGTCTCCTTTTTTTACTTCGAATGCGCGCGCTGTGCAGCGATCTATACGCATATCAAGCACTGGCTCTGCCAATGGTTCAGGTAGATTGGGTTCTAACTCATCACGTGCTTCTGTTCTAACAACGTACACCAGCAAATCAGTGGGTGGCCGTTGCTCATGTGCAGCCATATCAGAACCGGGTGCTGCAACAATGCAGGTCAGGGCTTGGGCTGCAGTGGTGCTGATCATGTGCTCGGCCGGTGTGTCACCGTCCATAACCAACACTGATTTAACTTGGTTAAGATTGATTCCGCGCTTTTTCAGGCCCGCGTTGACGCGCAAAGAGCTCTCCGGGTTTTGATTCAGCATTGTCGGAATAGAGCTGTCGATTTGGCGTGTGGCTGGCATTTCAAGTGCATCAGGAACGCATTTTCCACTGCTATCAAAGAGTACTATTTCACAGGGTTGCATGCCTTCAGGGTCAATCACTTCCAGTAGATCACCTGGCTTTAGGTCAAGTACTATCATGCCGTTAGCATTGACCGGGTAGCGCTCGGTGTCAGCGGCGAGTTTTAAGGCGCCGGGCACCAGTACACCGGATTTTACAGGCTCAAAGCGATGCATGAAATTCATCGTGTTGCACCTAACAGGTCGTTCTTGGCAAGCTCAAGGTGTTCGATAGTTTCTTTCTCGGCAGCATGCATGTCACGGCTGATAACCGCTTCGTATATGGCTCGATGTTGGATGTTATACAGTCTAATTTGATCTTCAGTTAAGATTTTGTCTTTCATGGCGCTCCACTGACGATGGCACCGAACATCGTTAATATGACTGCAGAGCCAAAGCATCAGGGCGTTACCGGTGCATTCTGCCAGCGACAAATGGAATGCTTGATCGGCTTTGCTGAAAGCTTCGGGTTCACAGCCAGGGGCTAATGCTTCCAGTTCAAGGAGGGTGGTTTCAACTGCTTGTAGGTTTGTCGCAGTCGCGTTCGCCACGGCCAGTCTGATCACTTGCGTCTCTACGCCCAGACGAACGTCTATGAGTTCCAGTGGGCTGGTTCGGTTGGCAATGTCTGTCTCGCTGGCCATTGGCTTGTGCCGCACAAACGTCCCTGAGCCGATCCGGCGTTCAATCAGCTTTAAGCCTTCCAGTCTCTCCATCGCGACTCTGACCGTGCCGCGTGAGCAGCCGAACTGTTGCGCGATCGAGCGCTCGGCGGGTAAGCGCTCATCAAACTCGAAGTCACCATTAAGAATTTTACGCTTCAGCTCGGCAGACACTGAGTGTGCATCTGCGCTCTGATTTGAATTTACCTCAATCATCATAGTGGCAACGGCCCCGGTGGTCGTTTTGATTGGCTGAGACGATCCATGTAGGTTCGCTCGACACAAAACCAATTATGTACCATTGGTACAAAATGGTGTATAGATTCAGAATATTACGCTAACCGTTTTTTTTACTTCGTTCAACTATTTCAGTATGCCAATACGCAGCAAAACATTACAGCTACAGTGATATGGCGCAATAAGGTATGGCGTATCTGCCTG
>CALGJU010000268.1 GCA_937928685.1 uncultured Granulosicoccaceae bacterium | reverse complement strand
GATCCGCTATGTGTGGCGGCAGACATTGATGAGACACGCCGTAATAACGAGAGCGCCCACGTGTATGTGCAACGCCTGGCGGTTGAAAAGTGCCAGGTAGTTCTGCAGCAGTATCCAGACGCTATTGTCATTGGTGCAGACACCGCTATTGCAGCAGGTGAGCATGTCTTAGGTAAAGCCGCAGATATTGATCAGGCGCTTGCAACCCTGTCACAGCTATCGGATGACCAGCATAGTGTGTTCACAGGTGTTGCTGTAGCGACGGTTGCCGAAACCCGCGATTGTGTTTGTCAAACGAAAGTTGATTTTAGACCGATCAGTACGGACGAAATTCGGGCTTATTGGAGCACCGGAGAGCCGCAGGGCAAAGCGGGTTGTTATGCGATTCAGGGCATGGGAGCAATATTTGTGAGGTCGCTGCATGGCTCCTACACCAATGTGGTGGGATTGCCGCTTTACGAAGTGGCTGAGCTGTTGCGGTATTTTGGTGTGCCAGTGCTTAAGTAGCGCTTTCTCGCTCCTATGTTGTGAAATGGCTGCATTCTGGCGGTCGATATATAAAATAAGCTGACGGTCCGTATGCATACCCTGCTAAACAAATTATGATGCTGCATGACTGAAGAAATCCTGATCAATATCACCCCGCAGGAAACCCGTGTGGCAACCGTCGAAAACGGCGTGCTGACGGAAATGTGTATAGAGCGGCGCGCCAAAACCACTATGGTGGGCAACATCTACATGGGCAAAGTCGTGCGTGTGCTGCCGGGGATGGATGCAGCTTTTGTCGATATTGGACTTGATCGGGCGGCCTTTCTGCACGCGTCAGATATTGCCGAAGGCACTATCATCGATGAGACCGGTGAAAAATCACATCGACCGATACGTGAAATATTGCGTGAAGGCCAGTCGCAATTAGTACAGGTGGTCAAAAACCCGCTTGGCACCAAGGGTGCGCGATTGACTTCTAATATCACCACTCCGTCTCGGTATCTGGTGTACATGCCTGGTGATAAGTCGATTGGTGTGTCGGCAAAAATAGAAGAGGAAGCAGAGCGCGAACGCTTGCGCGGTATACTTGAAGCTTTGCAGTCTCAGGAAGACAGCAACAATGGTTTTATTGTGCGCACAGCGGCGGAGGGTGTGGGAGAAGATATTCTTGCCAGTGAGGTCGCGTTTTTGAAAAAACTCTGGGCTTCGATTGAAGCAAGCATCAAAACGACCAAGGCGGGCGAGCTGGTTTATGCCGACTTGCCGCTGGTAAAGCGCACTCTGCGGGATCTGGTGGGCGTGTCAGTAGAACGAATTCGAATTGATTCCCGTGAGTCTTATGTATCAGCAAAGGACTTTGCCACCGAGTATCTGCCAGAGATTGTAAATTGCATCGAGCACTATCCCGGTGAGCGCCCGATCTTTGATCTATACGGCGTGGAAGATGAAATTCAAAAGGCTCTGGAGAGACGAGTGCAATTAAAGTCCGGCGGGCACCTGGTGTTTGATCAGACAGAATCAATGACCACCATTGATGTGAACACAGGCGCGTTTGTCGGGCACCGCAATCTCGAAGAAACTATTTTTAAAACTAATCTTGAGGCGGCGCAGGCCATCTGCCGGCAGCTGCGATTGCGCAACCTCGGTGGGATCGTGATCATCGACTTCATTGATATGACGGTGGATGAACATAAGCGTCAGGTAATGAGAGCCATGGAGAAAGCCCTGGATCGAGATCATGCGAAAACACAAGTGTGTGATGTCTCGTCGCTGGGTTTGGTCGAAATGACCAGAAAGAGAACCAGTGAAAGCCTTGAGCAAACCCTGTGTTCGGAGTGTCCAACTTGTTCCGGGCGCGGATTACTACGCACGGCGGAAACGGTCTGTTACGAAATTTCACGGGAAATAATCCGTCAGGTGCGGCAGTTTGATGTCAAATCGCTTACTGTGGTTGCAGCACCTGATGTGGTTGAATTATTCCTGGATGAGCAATCAGATTACTTTGCGGAACTTGAGTCGTTCGTAGAGAGACCGGTGCGCCTTCAGCCCGAGTCAATGTACAATCGCGATCAATATGATGTGGTTATAGTGTGACCGATTAGCATCTGTCCAAAGGCAAAGCTGGTGCTGGGTACTCTCAGTTGTTAAGGATGTACGAACTTGCAGTTTGTGATTGCCTGGCCTTTTACACACCCGGCTAACCAATACGCCATACAGTTGTTGTGTGGCAGGAATTATTATTAAACCACCATGGTAATAAGCGCGCTTACTAAGACAGGTAAGTGGATACTCTATCTGCTCGCAGCGATATTAATATTAATCGCGCTACTGGCAGCCAGTGTCCGACTCGCCGTGTTTTATAGTGAAGACTATAGCGAGCGCCTGGCGGCGCTGGTGAGCTCGTATGTGGGCAGCCCGGTTGAGATCGGGGAGGTCGATCTGGTGTGGAACCGGTTCGATGCCAGCGCGAGCCTTAAAGATATTCAAATCCAATCGACTGACGGCTCTGAAACTGTGCTCGAACTGCCGGAAATCGAGCTACAACTCAACGTACGAGACATGCTGCTTGAGCGCAATTTAAGTGTGCGCAGCGTGCAACTGAATAATTTGTCTTTGGTGGCAAGTTATGAAGGTCGTGGTCAGTTGCAAATGCTGGGCAAAGGTGTCGCGGAACAATCACGCAATGACGCGCAGGCGGGTGATCTTAACTCTGCAGGTAACTTGGTAGCTTCTGACTTAAGTATTGCGGCAAGCGCTACTGAAGGTGAAATATCAGATCGTGGTTACAGCGTGCTTAACTGGCTGTTTAATGCTGAACGCATATCCATTCTTGATAGTGACATCACTCTGATCGACAGCACTCGTGGTCGGGAATATAGCGTTGATAACGTTAACATCAGAGCATTCAATGATGGAGATTTGCATCAGATACGCGTAAGCAGTGCGCTGCCCGGTGACATCGGACAAAACAGCCTGGCATCTTTTGATTTCACTGGTAAGGCCGATGATATCAGCGCGTGGAAAGGGCAGTTCTACGTGAATACGTTGGGCTTAAACCTTGAGCGCTTGTCTGAGATTCTGCGCCAGCCTTCGCAGCAACTGAGGGGTACCACTGATCTGCAGTTATGGGGCAAGTGGAGTGGCACCCGCATTAATGAGGTGAGAGCGCTAGCGTCCGGGCGCGATATTGAACTGCATAACCCCAACGTTGCCGGCGGTGCGAATGTGACGGCAAGTAATGTCAACGTCGATCTTGACTGGTTGCGAACGCAGCGTGGCTGGCAATTAAAATTCAGTCGTTTGACAGCGGTGTTGGATAGTGACGATGTGCGGTTGGATGGTTTGGATTTACACGTTGAGCGTGGATCTGACGGTAATAAACACTTCCGGGTGGCTGGCCCGGATATCGACTTGCAATCGTTGCGACCTGTTTATGCCTACGTTGACGCCTTGTTACCGATCGATGCACCGATCAGGTCGCAGGTGTTGCGGCGTGGGGTCTTAAAGAACTGGTTGGTGGGTGGTAAAACGGTTGCGGGTAAACAGGAATTGACAGAGCTTTCGGTTGAGGCCATTGATCTCGCCATTGATCCCTATGGCAAGTTGCCGGGTTTCAGTGATTTATCCGCTGTTGTCAGTTACCGCGATAACGCTGGCGAGCTTGTTATACAGAATCAGGATATTCGTATTTTGCTGCCGGAGATGTATGAGCAGCCGCTGCCTGTTATTAATGCAGACGGCGTGCTTAGATTTATTCGTTCTGAACAGGCTGCCGGTGATCAAGTGGCCAGTGATCAAGTGGCCAGTAGTCAAGTAGCAGGTGATCAAGGTCCTGACGGTCAAACTGATCGGCTATGGAAAGTTGTCACAGAAGATTTGCGGTTATCTTCACTTGATCTGAATACCTCACTGACTTTCAGCTTGCAGGGCAATGCGGATGGCTCACGTCCCATCGACTTACACGCCAATATCCTTAACGCCAATCTTTCGCATCTAAAAGACTATTACCCGGTACGAGTGATGAAGCCAAAGCTACTTGCGTGGCTGCAAAATTCACTTATCGAGGGTGATGTTGTGCGCGGCCGGGTTGAGGTGAAAGGGGACCTCACGCACTATTTGCCTGCGGAAGGGATAGGGCATTTTTATGCTGAAACAGATGTGGTAAATACCACGCTAAAGTTTAAACCGGATTGGCCAGCGGTTGAGGATATGGATGGCAATCTTAGTTTTAGTGCGGCGGCTATGCGAGGGCGTGTTTATCAGGGCAGTTTCAGAGAGGCCAAGTTTAGTGATGCACGCTTGTTTGTCGCAGATTTTAAAGCGCCGGTTCTTGAGCTACAGACCAATGCGATTGGCCCACTGGCCGATATGTTGGGTTTTATTCAAACCGGTCCAATGGCTGAAAAGATTGGTCGGGCTTTTGGTGACGCAACGGGCAGTGGTACCTCGCGAGTCACTCTGAATGTAGACGTTCCACTGAAGAAGAAGTTGCAGGATAAGCTGGCATTCAACGGTGAGATTTTACTTGATAACGCGCAGATTAACGCTCGAAGGTTCGGTGTTAATCTTGAATCCGCCAGTGGCAAGGTCAGGTTTAATCGAAATGGCATCCTGATAGATGACTTACTGGTGCGTTACCAGGGGCTGCCATTGGCGGTGTCGGCAACACAACAGAGCAACTCAGGCAGGCAAACCAATCGACTCACTATTGAGGGCCCGATGGCGGTGTCGAGTGTGATGAAATCGTATGGATTGCCGTTGGTTGATCAGTTCGAAGGCGTTTCCGACTGGAAGATTGATATAGACACGACCCGGCGTGGGCAAGGTAAAAATGCGAGGGTTGAGTTTACGGCGACGAGTGACTTATCCGGTACTGAGTTTAAGCTTCCAATACCGCTTACCAAAAGTGCCGACAATTTACATGAAGTGCGGCTCTACCGCGATTTTGCTGCGCGAGAAAAAGACTGGTGGCTTGAGCTACCGGGTCTTGTGCAAGCCCGCATACGAGTTGGCGATGACAATAAGGTCGAGAGCATGGCCATTGCGTTGGGTAAGTCAAACAATACAGTACTGCCTTGGCGGGGCATTGCGTTACATGGTGATGCGCAGCGCGTTGATGCTTTGGGTTGGCTGCAACTTGCATTGGGATTTCAGTCTGGCAGCAAATCCACTGGCGAGGCTTTTCCGCTGTTTGCGAAAGTGACGGCAAAGCAAATGGTAATAGGCGATCAGGCGCTTGATGAACTGGTGTATATCGCGTATCGCGATGGCACTCATCAGGTGCATCGCCTTGAAAACCCGTTGCTAAGTGGAGAAGTCATGCTGCGCCGCGACCCGACATCGAACGAACCGCTGGTGGTGCGTTTGGATCGTCTCGACAAGCGTTTGTTGACGGCTGTTGCAGCAGCGCAAGCTGATGCGGCCAATGATGGAGTGACAATCCGGTCATATGATCCACGGGAACTGCCGGCGCTCGATGTCACTGTAAAGGAATTGAAGTGGGATAATTGGCGTCTGGCGAAGGTGGCTTTTCGATCGCAGCCTTCCGAGCGCGGCATGCAAATCTCTGCATTGACCGCCAAGCAGAATGCGATGCGCCTGAGTGGCAGCGGTAGCTGGGATATTTTTAGCGCCGCAGACGGTGGCAGCACGCACTCGACCCAGCTTGAAATGAACGCCAGTTTCGATGATTTTGGCCAGACAATTCGTGCTGTTGGTGGTGGAAATTCTTTCGCTGAAGGTCTTGGTGAGGCCGGTCTGTCTTTGTCATGGCCTGGACCCGGCTACGCGCCTGATTTGCAGGCGATGAGTGGTCAACTGTTGTTTAACCTGCGCGATGGCCGGATTCTCGGGGTGGAGCCCGGTGCCGGGCGCATTTTGGGTCTTTTCGCCCTTCAGGCTCTGCCGAGAAGACTCACGCTGGATTTCCGGGATATCACCAAAACTGGACTTGAATACACCAGCCTCAGTGGCAATCTGTCTATTGGCAAAGGTGAAGCTCGAACCAACGCAATCGCGGTAACCGGCCCCGTGGCGGAAATTCTGATCCATGGAAGTACCGACTTTATTGCCAGAACCTATGATCAGACGATTGATGTTCTGCCTCGTATCAGTGGTGCGTTGCCGCTGCTTGGTGTGTTATCGGGGGGGCCTGCCGCAGGAATTACTGCATTACTTGCGGACGGATTGTTACGCGGGATTGGCGTTAATCTGGATGAAATCGGGCGCCGCCAACACACACTGACGGGAGGCTGGGACAACCCGAAGTGGCAGACCGTTAACCTTGCTAACCAGGCAGACGGTAACTGACACGACAATCTGTGCCACCGTTAACAAGCGCACGCTAGCATGCTAATGATTGGCAGTAGTAAGCAGTCGCATGAGCGTCTTGGCGGCTTTTGTCTTATCGAGTCTCATTGTCGGCTCTGTCTCCGGTGCCACAGGTGCGCATTCCTTGTGGGCGTTTCGAACTAACTGTCTGACTTGTTGCAGATCGATTGATGGGTAGTTGTCTCGCAAATCGTCAATTTGACCGGCGAAGTTATTAAGCAGATCGTCTCTGAAAGCCTGGTGCTGATTGGCCTTTTTTTTGGTTTTCGTGAGTTCGGGGTGTTCAATCTGGAATTGCAACTGCTCAATGTTGTCTGCCTCGCGTAGCAGTTTGCTGACGAAGTGCAGTTGCCTCTTGCGGGCGCCGTGGGCCTTGATATCCGCGCAGTGCGTAATGGCATCCAGTACCGATTGTTCAATCGGCAGTGCCGCCCGTGCTTTGGGCTTCATTGCCACCAATTGGGCAGCGAGTGCGGTGATTTGGTGAGCGTTGCGCTTACGTTGCGATTTGCTCTCAATCTCGGGTGCATCGTCGTCTGCTATGTCGTCTGCAGCAGGCTGATTTGGGAATGGCTTGTCAGGGTCAGAATTCATGGCAATGATAGGTTTTTATGTTGCAGAAAAGTAACAGTTTGAGTTGACATCGTTTGTGTAGAAAAGTTAATGTTGTGTGACGTTTGGAAAGTGGCACTTACGTTAATATCTGGTGTCTGATTTTTACAACATGGATGTCCGCCTATCGTTGAATTATACAGCGAAGCTGCGGTCTTTTATTGAATCCCCCTGGCGCTTTGAGCCAAGAGTTTGAGGTACGAATGAAACTAACATTGCCAGCAGTAACGATTTCTGCGATCAGTGCAGTGCTGTGCATGAGTAATGTTCATGGCGCTTCCGCTAAAGGAGGCTTTGCAACCGGCACACAATACAGTCTTTTAGGCACTGACTCTGTGTCATTCGGGCCTGGAATAGTCAGCGAAACCAAAAGTGCATTGTTGTTTAAATTATCCTCCACGGAAGAGATTGATGTTGAAACCGGTGAGCAAGACAAGGCATGGTCAGGCAATCTTGCTTTTGACAGAATAGACTTTCTGGGCGCTGGTGAGGTACGCATGTACGATCTCACCGATGGCTTTTCCTACTCCGCCGGGTTCGACATTGAATCCAGCGATGAATTTGACAGTCAGTCTGAAATCATTAGCAGTCGGCAGTTGGGTATTCACTATGGTCGCCTGGGCCCGGAAAACTACAACGCGATGGATGTTAGTTTCCGGCACTTCAACACCGAAACGCAGCACGGTGAGTCGCAAGAAGACAGTGAGCTATGGTCGCTGGGTGTAACCACCGGGCGTCGATTCTCTCTAACCGGCCTGGATTCAAGTGATCCGCTCTGGACGGTCTCTTTGCGTGGGCAGTTTAACCTTATGGAAAGTGACACGATTGATGAAGCGCTTGAGAATCAGCAATGGTATGTGTCGCCTGGTCTTCAATGGCGTAGTGACAGCTTTAAGTTAAGTGCTGATGTGCTGATGCCGTTTATGCAGTCAGGCGAGCTTGAAGAAGAATCTGACTATCGCGTTCGTGCGAAAATTCAAAAGCAATTCTAGGCAAATTAGAACTCTATCGTATCCCACCCTGGCAGCGTAAGGCTGCCATCGCTTAGGAGAAACTTTTCCTTGGCTTTAAGTTGCCCGTAGTGGCGCTTGATATTGCTTTCCTGCAGTTTGCCAAACGAAGTGCGGAAGATCATGTCCTTTGACGGAAGCTCATCCAGATTGCCTAGCAACGCCTTGTCTGTTCCTACTAATATTCTTTTGTAGCGATTTTGTTGTTCGTAGCTGTCGATCCACTGGCGTACTTTAGGGAACTTGGGTTTCATAGAGAACGAGGTATCAACCACCACCAGCACGGGCACTTTGTTGTTATTCTCATAGACGTGAGTGGCAACCCAGGCCACCACATGCAATAAAATGAATGCGGTAAATATTTTTACGTATTTCATGGTCACATTTCTGAGTTCAACAGATTGCCAATGCGGTAGGAAGCCGATTCGGCGCTAGACTCAATATAGGCGCCTTCTGCGAGGCTTGCCATTGACTTTAAATGCTCTGATGACAGTTCGTAGGCGATAGTGTGAATCGGTATGCCGGTCCATTGCATGACATCAACAACGCTGTCATAGGTCATTCCTTTGTTGGTTTCGCCATCCGACAATACAAATATAACCAGCTTGTGATCCGGGTGAGATTTCGCAAATTCCGTAAGCTGATGCAAAGCGACCATTACGGCATCGTTGGTGGCTGTGCCGCCGAGGGCAGATAGCCTTTCTACCGCCCCGATAAACAGTGACTTCTGTTGCACCGAAAAAGGCCGGATATATAGATCAACATTGACCTTGCTGTTGTAGCTCACCAGCCCGATTGAATTGGTTGAACTGATGAGGTCGGAGGATTCTATCAACGCGCGTTTAAGGTTTTTTAATCTGGTGCCATCCATTGAGCCAGACACATCAGCTACAAACATCGCAGCAATCGGTCGGCCACCGGATTTTTTGTCTTTCCAGATTTTTTGTGCACTGAAAATGGTAGTGCCACTTTCCAGCACATAGCCGCTTTGATAGTCGGCTTGTTGGCCGAAACCGTATTCACGTGTTAAGCGTTGGTTTTTTTCAATGAACTGCGCGAACAGTTCGAGCACTTCAATTTCCGAGCTATCAGCATTGGGGGTAGCGTACAGAGGGCTGTCGTGACGAACACCGAATGGTACAAACTCGTAGTCACCCATGCCTTTTACGTTAACCCATGATTGGTGTTCCATTACCAGCGCATCAAGTACACCGCTATTTATTGCGGCATCACGCATTTGCAATGTATTTTGTGCAACGAACGGAACACCTGCCTGAAAGGCTTCAAAAGCGCTGGCAACATCGGGTGCAAGAAATTGCCCTTCATCACCTTCTGCAAATTCATTCAATATTGTCAGTAGAAAATTCAACCCTGTGCTTGACTGGTACGGGTTGGTATAACCCATTGAAAATGATCCGCTTGTGACCGCATTGAGGAGCTTTTGAATATCTAGCTTATTGTTGCTTGTTATTAGATCTTTCTTCGATTTACGAACAATAACGCCGGCGGTATTGGGTGCAGTCACCGCCGCTACCTTACGTACGTTTATGCCTTGCGCAGAAAGCATGTCGCCCCACAGCTCGTTGCTGGGTGAAAAAGCATCCGGCACATAGCGCTGTGACAAGATAAATTGCGCGCCCAAACCTGAGGCAATTTTTCGTATGCCTATCTGGGCTGTTTTGCCGTTGCCGACTTTAATTCGCTGTTGATTGAATTGATCGGCCATCTCAAGGTAAAAGCCATCTCGTCCGGAACCTGCCTTTTCAGACGAGGTAAATATTTCAACGGCCTCAACGCTTGAGCTGTCTCTGGCGTCGAGCGTCATCGGGTATTCGTCAATGCTCGGTAAAATAGACAATAGATTGGTTTGCGATAGTTGAATATTTGCGCGGTAAGTGTTCTCGCGCTGGCTGTACTGAATATCACTGTCAATAATGCTGCCGAGTTGCTCAACCGCTTTTTCTTTACTGTCAATGCTACCCGGACCACAAGCCGTCACAGACAAGAAAGTCAGCAGTAGCGGGATGAGCATATGCTTGTATTGTTTTTTATGTAGTGTCATCACTGAGTGTTCCCCCTAAACCATTCTTATATTAGTTACTTTGTTGGCGTGCGATATCAGCCAGATCATTGAGTCTTGCCAGTGTTTCAGTGCGTTCAAACTTACCTATCTCTTCGATATTGGCTACTTCGATCGAAGTGTCGGTCAGCGCTTGAAACAGTTGTTGGTTCGAGTTAATCAGTCCGTTGAGTCGATGGCCTTGTTCTGCGAGTTGGCGTTGTGAATCTTCGTTACTGCTCTGCCGTTTAAGGCTCGAGATGCTGTGACCTACACCCACCATATCCGAAAGATTCTGCAGTGCCTGGTTTTGCACACGCCTCGCAGCGTTTAAGTAGGTGGATGCGCTAAGGTTCTTCCCGTCAAATCGGTTGGCGATCACTTCGTGGAAGTCGTTCAACAAATTGTTCAGCGTTTTGGCTTGTTTTTCACCTTCATTGATATCCAGATCTTCCAGGCTTTGTTGCAGCTGAGAAAGTCGGCCGAGCATTTCCTGATGATCTTTCTGCTCCATCGCTCGAAGGCCTCTGAGTACATCAAGATCAATAAAGCCGAATGCGCGATAACAAAGTGGGACCGTGACGATGGCCAGCAGGCACAATACTCCGTACACCAATGCGACTAACCAGTCCGGTCGAAACCACCAATAGTATGCTGCGAAGAGCGCTGCAGAGAGCGCGACAGCGAATCCTGATACTGCTTTCACATCTATCCTCTCTTAGAAGCCTTGAGTATGCATTGTACCGTGATAGGGCAATTCTGCACTTTCCTATATAGAAAGCGGACGATATAGAAGACACTGTTATGGTAGATGTGGGGGCGGGCGAAGGGTTATTCAATAACGCTAAAGGCCCTGACTTTCAGTCTAATGGACATTTTCCCGCGTTTGTATTGCTCTATCTGAATCGGGATAGGCAGGCCTTCGGGCCCGATGGAGGCGAACCAGGTCACGGTATGGCGATTGCTATTGGCGCGCTGGCGGTCAATGCGGGTGGCTTTTAGCAAGCCGATATCGGTCTTTATAGAATCCTGTCCCTTGGAGACAAAAGTGATTACTTCTGTACCGGATTGCTCCAGCAGCTTGATTGAGAACTCTTTGTCATCAGGGTTTTCATTGAGGTGATTCATGACGGTTAAGGTCATGGAGAGACGATCCACCGCATCGTCGTCAATTTCGAATGTTTCTGACTTTCCATTGCGCATGCTGACGGCTTCACCGTTTTCGCGATCATACACGGTGGTGTAGCTGCGCTTTTCGTTGCCGAAGTTGGTGTAAGAATATTTGCTTGATAGAAATGGTGCGGTGAGTGAAGCAAGTTCTGCTGCCTCACGGATCTTACCTTTATTCGAAAAGCGAAATACCCCGGTTGGGTTGGTTTGCAATACCAGTTGATAGCCGTTGGTGTTATCGCCTGCGAGTGTAAAGTCGGCAGTACCAGCGGTGATGTAGTTGTTCTCCAGTGTGTAGGTCATTTTGAAAGCAGGCACAGACGATTGCGCCTCTGCCTGAAAACTGAACAGAAGTGCAATCCCTGCCAATGCTTTAAGAACCGCTTTTACCATACTGTTGACGTTACACACCCTGCGCCGCACAAAGCCTGAATGGCCTGCGTTGTTTCTCTCACTGATCTGCTTTCGTGTATCACCGGATCACACTACTGAAGCATGTAGAGGTCTCAGATCTAAATCATTGATAGTAGTAGAGTAGGGGATTACGGATGGCGGTATCGTTAATTTTCACGTGACTATCCTGACACGCTACGCTGTCTTGCAGGCATAGTTGTACGACTGCGGGGTAAAGCTTGTGTTCGGCTGCCAGCACGCGGGCGGATAGTGAATCTACGTTGTCTCCATTTTTGATGGGAACAATGGCTCTTGCGATCACCGGGCCTCCGTCCAGCGCCTCATTGACGTAATGCACAGTGCAACCGTGCCAGCGATCAGAGGCAGCAATTGCCTGGGCATGTGTGTTGAGTCCCGGGTGCCGTGGTAGCAGTGACGGGTGAATGTTTATTAAACGCTGGTGGTAACGTTGAGTGAATTCCGCAGTCAGACGGCGCATGAAGCCTGCCAGCAACACCAGTTTGGCCGGGCCGGCGCGGTCAATTGTTTTTATCAATGCCTGATCAAATAATTCCCGACTGGAGTACTCTTTGTGATTGACCACGCTAGTGTTAATGCCGTGTTGCCGAGCATAGTCAAGGCCAGCCGCGTTTGGCACATTGCTTATGACATGAGTCACCTTCGCTTGCAGTGTTGCGTTGTCACAGGCCTGGTGAATCGCTTGCATGTTTGATCCACGGCCAGAGATCAAAACAGTGATTTCATGGGTCATCGAATCTGTTGCTCATTCAGTCCAGGTGACGGTCGCATCTTTGCTGTCGTTATTAACTACCTCTCCAATTACCATAGCCTCTTCACCTGCCGTCGTTAGCAGATCTATTGTTGCTTGTTGTTGGTCTGCCGGTACGATCACTACCATGCCGATACCGCAGTTAAAGGTTCTTAGCATTTCCTCTTCGCTGATATTTCCCTGATCCTGCAACCACTGAAATATCGCCGGTCGCTGCCAACTGTTTTTGTGCAGACAGGCCTTGGTGTTGGCAGGTAACGAGCGTGGTATGTTTTCAGTGATACCACCACCGGTGATATGTGCCAAAGCGTGCACCGGTACTTCCTGCAGCAGCGTTAACACCGATTTTACGTAAATACGTGTCGGCATCATCAGGCGTTGTGCAATTGTTTCATCGCCATCCAGTGCCTGATTGATATCTGCTTTGCTGTCGGTGATCACTTTGCGCACCAATGAGTATCCATTAGAGTGAAAGCCCGATGACGCCAGGCCAATGATGCAGTCGCCTGCTTTCACATTGGTTTTATCCAGAATCAGCTTCTTTTCAACAATGCCTACTGAAAAGCCCGCGAGGTCGTAGTCATTACTGTCATACATGCCTGGCATTTCGGCAGTCTCACCACCTATGAGAGCAGCGCCAGCCTGTACACACCCATCAGCGATACCGGAGATGATTTGGCGAGACTTTTCGACGTCGAGTTTTCCACACGCGTAATAATCAAGAAAGTACAAAGGTTCAGCACCGCAGACGAGGATATCGTTGACACACATGGCCACCAGGTCAATTCCGATGCCGCTGTGGTCGTCGAGCAGGTTGGCAAGCATGAGCTTAGTGCCGACCCCGTCAGCGCCTGACACCAGCACGGGTTGCTCGAATTGACCTGTCGGTAGTTCGAATAATCCGCCAAAGCCGCCAATGCCGCCGAGTACGCCGGGACGATTGGTGCGTTTGATATCCGGTTTGATCAGCTCAACCAGCTGATTGCCCGCATCGATGTCCACCCCGGCATCTCGATAGCTTGTGCCATGGCTGGCGTTTTTCGAGTGCTCTGCTGCGCCATTGGCGGGCGAAGGGGAGTTAGCGTTTGTCATAGTGGGTGATTCAGTCAGCGCGGGCGTCGATTTTACTATGACGCGGGTGTCTGAGTTACAATTCCTGCTGAAAAATATTTTATTAGGTGAGCTAATGCGCCGCACCGGTTTATCCACTCCAGATTGCTGCTTATCCACTGAGTTGAACGGCGTATTCGCTTGCGTTCGGTCCCTGGCAGCATTCTGCCTGATGTCATTTTCGCTGGTAATTTTATCTTTGCCCGTCACAAGCCAGGCACAAGCTCAGTCCAATGGCGATTTCCGCGTTGAAGTGCTGGTTGCAGATCAGGGCAGCCGGCAGCGCGACAGCGCTTACTGGCTGGCGTTTAATCGAGTGCTTCGCCGTCAGGTAGAGACGCGGGTTCGGGTGGAGCCGGCTCAACGTGACGAGTTAATGAAAAATCCGTCCTTGTACGTACAAAGCTTTCGCTACCGCAAATTCGATTCTGCCGCCGATAGTTCGCGACTGGCAACCCGCAAGGTGCGCGAGGGTGCAGCTCCCGCAGCGGTAATCACGGTAAGTTTTCCTGCTGATATTGCTGCAATTGTGCAGCAGCAACTGATTCCTGCTGCAGTGGAAGAAGAGGTGCCTGTAGCGGCGCCGGTTATTGCTTTGGTGGCGGTGGAGCAACAGGGCAATCAATTTATTATCGGTGGTGATCGCGGGAAAAAATTCCAATCCAGAGCGATGCAGCTGGCTGCTGCAAATAATCTTCTGATGGAATTTCCGGTTATAGAAGCCGCTGATCTGGATTTGATTAGTGCGGCAGATATTTTGTCTGGTGATACTGATCGGATTAACAGCTTTGTATCCCGCTTTAGCGGCAATGATCTTCTTACCGGAGCGTTGTATAGGTTGTCTCCAACCACTTGGCAATCCGATTGGAGTTATTCAAGCGGCGAACAGGCAGCACAATCTTTTAGCCTGACGACTGCTACCCTGGACGAAGCGCTGGTGGCGGCGATGACTCAGATTAGCCCGGGTGGGAGCTATCTCAGCTCAACCTATAACGATGGGACCGATGCGAGTTTCGAGCGTTCAGGGGTCGAGATAAGAGTTGAAAATATCAAGTCACTCGCAGACTACGATAGTGTTCTTGCGGTACTGAAGCAGTTGGATGCAGATGTGGTAACCGCTACTCTTGAGTATGAAGCGATTGTGTTTCGTGCCACAGATCAAGGCGCGCCCAGAGTGCGTGACTCTTTAATTGCAAACCGTCGCTTTGAAGCGTTAAACACTGATCAGTTCAGTGACAGTTTGAGTTTTCGCTATCAAGCGCGGTAGCGATAGAGCAGCAACGATGCAAAGGCAATTACCGCTGCCGCTATCCGCCACGCTGGTGCCATCATTTGACAACTTTTGTCATGGTGTCAATGGGCTTGCGGTTGATATGGTACAGAGCTTTCAACGTGCTGATGATGTAAGGCAACTTTATTTGTGGGGCGGTGCGCAGTGTGGCAAGTCGCATCTGCTGTTAGCGGCCCACAATGAGTTTATCGCGGCGGGCATGCAGTCCTTCTATGTGTCGTTAAAAGACGTTACGCTCACATCAGGTCTGCTTGAAGCTCTGGATGGTCATGCTTTGGTTGCACTGGATGATATTGATTGTGTGGCTGGAGACAAAGCGTGGGAGCAGGCCTTGTTTAACCTGATAAACTTTACCCGCGAGCGCGCTGGAAAAATAATCTTCAGTGCCAGCCAGGCACCTGCCGTGGGTGAGTGGGGGCTGGCCGATCTTGTCTCACGGTTGAGTTGGGGGTCGGTTATAAAACTTGAACCACTGAGTGATATCGATGTGAGAGAGGCGTTGCTGATGGCAGTTGATGAAAAGGGATTACAGATGCCCGAAGAGACAGCCGACTACTTGCTCAAACGGCACAGCCGCGATGTCAATAGCTTACTGGAAGTTGTCGCTTTGCTTGATCGGGAGTCATTAGCCGCAGGCCGTGCCCGAATCACGATTCCGTTTTTGAAAACCTGCCTTGCGCAGGTTAGCGGCTAACACTAGTGTACTGGAACAAATAGAGTATGCATATGTGCAATCTATTTGTTCCAGTACGCTAGTTATTGCGTTTCTTGTTTGGTCTGTTGTTGGGTATTCGTCCTATTGTCTGAATTGGCCGCAATCTTTCGATACTTTGAATAATAAGCACAACCGAAAAACCACGCCGTACTGGTCGCCACAAGTATAAGCCCCAACCAGGGTTTTTCGGTGCGATGGATTGCTGCATCAATGCCGAATGCGAAATATGGCAGTGCTAAAAAGCCCGCCCAGGAATGGGTGTATACCCGTCCGTGCAACATGCCACGCAGAGGAAGTAGCAACGGTAACAAGCTGATGGTCAAGGCAATGCTTTTAGGAATCTGCGGCGGCGCAAGCCAGATAATCCATAGCATAAGAAAAAGCATTGTGCCGAAATAGCCTGCCAGTGCTAACGCTCTGGTGGTATTGAGCCTTGCAGGAGTCACTACAACCATAGCTTTTGTTTTAGATTTTTTCATGTAAGTTTGGCAGCAAGGGTGGCGACGCGTTTGCCAAGTGCAGTACACAGGGCTTTCTCGTGTTGATCGAGAGAATGGGTGTTGTCGCCAGACACATGGCTCGCGCCATAGGGTGTGCCGCCGCGAGTGGTCTTTGTCAGGGAGGATTCGGCATAAGGCAGGCCGATCATAATCATTCCGTGATGCAGCAACGGTAACATCATAGTGAATAAAGTGCTTTCCTGCCCTCCATGCATTGATGAAGAAGAGGTGAACACAGCGGCCGGTTTGTCAGTGAGATCGCCCGCCAGCCAAAGGTCACTGGTCGAGTCGAAAAAGTGTTTTAAAGGAGCTGCCATATTGCCAAAGCGGGTCGGGCTGCCAACGATTAATCCATCTGCGTTTCGCATTTCATCCTTGGTAATAAGTGGTGAATCGATTCGGGTGGTCTGTGATCCATCTGGCCGGGGAATATCTGCGACGGTTCGAAGCTGTGCTTCGCAACCCGCGACTGACGTCACACCACGACCGATTTGATTGGCCATACGGCGGGTGCTGCCATCACGGCTATAATACAGTACAACTATTTTTGTCATTGGATCGGCTTACGAATCGAGTAGATCGATAATGTGATCAATCGGACGGCCGATTGCGGCACGGCCTCTAAAACTGACAATCGGTCGTTCTATTAAAATCGGGTTTTCTGTCATTGCTTCAATCAACTGCTCATCAGTGAGAGAGGTGTCTGCAAGGTTAAGGTCTTTGTAAACGGATTCGCCGCGGCGCAGCAATTCGCGAGGAGTGAGCTGCAGTTGCTCCAGCAGTGTTAGCAATATGTCACGGTCTATTGGTGTGTTCAGGTAGTCGATCGTCGTGACTTGCATTTCTTTTTGCTGCAGCAGCGCAAGGGCAGCGCGGCTCTTGGAGCAGCGAGGATTGTGGTAGATAGTAGCTATTTCCGGATCTGTCATAGCGCGAATGCCTGATGGTGCCTGATTGAGCGGCAATTATAGCGACTTCACCCTGCAAAAGCGTCTGTTGCTCAATTCCAGACGCTCTTCAAAAAAACCTGTATCAGCCGATCGAGTAACCAGGGAGTGAAATTACACCCGTAATCCGTCACAAAATCGAGCAACCTGCAGATGAATGCAAACAGCGCATTTCAATTTGTCAATGGCAACGATGAGCCAGTCGGGTTTGCCGATCCGATCACTGGCAAGCTTTTATTGGCGCCCATCCTCGATGCGCTGCTGATTGATGGCATGATATTGGGCGAGAATCACCAAATTCTCACCAGTGTGCGCACCAATGTCGGTGACAACGACAAAAACGCATTACAGGGAATTGCCGAATGCAATTGGGAAAATCAATTGCGGCCAGGTCAGAAATTGACCATAGACGTATTGATAAAGTGGTTTTCGACAAAAGTTAATATTCCGGTCAAAAAAATTGATCCGCTGAATACTGACGTGTCAGCGGTTACGGCGGTAATGTCCATCGCGTATGCAAAGCGATTTCAAATCATCGCACTTGAAGTAACCCCTACCTCAGTCGTGATAGGCACTTGCGAACCGTTTGATCTGAGCTGGAAGAACGAACTTGCCAAGGTGCTGCAAAAGGATATTGTGCCGGCGCTGGTCAGTAGTGAAGATATCAAGCGTTATCTGCACGAGTTTTATACGGTATCAAGGTCTGTGCTGGGTGCAAAGAAAGAGCAGAATGCACAAGCTCCGGTAAGTGGTGTTCAAAATTTAGAGCAAATGATGGAGCTTGGTCGCAGTGGCAAGCTCGACGCAAACGACCAGCATGTCGTTAACATTGTGGATTGGTTACTGCAGTATGCATTCGAACAGCGCGCCAGTGATATTCACTTAGAACCTGCCAGAGATCAAAGTGCTGTACGATTTCGAATAGACGGTATTTTGCATCACGTTTATGATGTGCCGGCCACGGTGATGGCGGCAATCACCAGTCGTATTAAAATTCTCGGCCGTATGGATGTTGCAGAAAAGCGGCGTCCGCAGGATGGCCGATTAAAAACACGCAATGAAGATGGTCGTGAAGTTGAATTGCGATTATCCACCATGCCTACTGCATTTGGTGAAAAACTCGTTATGCGAGTGTTTGATCCGGATGTATTGCTTAAGAAGCCGGTTGATCTGGGCTTTAGTCAGGCCGAGCAAGATATCTGGGAAGATATGTTGCAAGCCCCACACGGCATTATTCTGGTTACCGGTCCAACCGGTTCTGGTAAAACAACCACGCTCTACACCAGCCTGCAGCAGCTTGCCACACCGCAAGTGAATCTGTGTACGGTAGAAGATCCAATTGAATTAATCGTCCCCGCATTTAACCAGATGCAAGTTCAACCGAATATTGATCTCGACTTCGCGACGGGTATTAGAACCTTGTTACGACAGGATCCAGACATCATCATGATTGGTGAAATTCGTGACATTGAAACTGCACAGATGGCTATCCAGGCGGCGTTAACCGGTCACCTTGTAATTAGTACATTGCATACGAACGATGCGCCGGCGGCAGTCACACGATTGCTTGAATTGGGTATTCCATACTACCTGCTTCGCAATTCACTGGTCGGTGTAATAGCACAGCGATTGGTTCGTACACTTTGCCCCAGCTGTTCTATGCCAGCTTCGGTGGATGCAGGCGACTGGGATGCGCTGGTCAGCCCGTGTGCGTTGGAATATCCGCAATCTATACAAGAAAAGGTCGGTTGTCAGGAGTGCCGGGATACCGGTTTCAAAGGGCGGGTTGGTCTGTATGAAATTATGCAGATGACACCCGGGGTAAAACAAAAAATACTAGCAGATGGCGATATCGTAGAGCTTCGAGATCAGGCCATCAAAGACGGAATGGAGCCATTGCGGGTGAGCGGGGCGCGCAAAGTGGCTGCAGGCTTGACGACAATGTCTGAGATTTTACGAGTGGCTCCGCCCCCGACGGATTACTAAACGGTCTGCCAGTGTACTGGAACAAATAGAATGCACATATGAGTCAATCAATCAAAGTGTCTAATTTTAATAGATAAATCGGGACAACAGTAAGTCATAGAGCCTGCAACGAATGTGGTGTGCACTTTGATTAATCGCCCCTGCGGGAGCTCGGCATTTGGCTTGCCACTGC
>CALGJU010000267.1 GCA_937928685.1 uncultured Granulosicoccaceae bacterium | reverse complement strand
ACTATACCGTTAGACGGTGTAATCTGAATTATAGTGAGTGTTGCACTCACCACGGAACATCAGAATCATGCGAATTGCTACCTACAAACATAACGATGAAACCTTTTATGGGGCAGTCACTGATGACGGCATGGTCGCGTTATCACCAGACTTTCCACAGTGGCCCACTCTTGGTGACGTTATTGCAAATAACGGGCTTGATGCGCTGCAAAGCCATTCCAATAGCAATGCGGTAGTGCATAAAGACTTTATTTATGAAATTCCGGTACCTAAGCCTGAAAAGATCATTTGCGTCGGGGTGAACTTTCCCGACCGGAACGCTGAGTATAAAGACGGCAAGGACGCGCCACCGAACATGTCGCTATTCATTCGTTTTCCGCGTTCGTTTACCGGTCATAATCAACCTTTGATTCGGCCTCCTGAGACACCACAGTTAGACTACGAAGGTGAAATTGCCATTGTTATTGGTAAGGGCGGGCGCCGCATTGCACAGGCAGATGCCTACGATCATATTGCTGCACTTTCAGTGTGCAATGAAGGCACATTGCGTGACTGGGTTCGGCATGCAAAGTTTAATGTTACTCAGGGAAAAAACTGGGATAACTCCGGTGCAATTGGCCCGTGGCTGGTGCCGTTCACCGATGCCTCGCAACTTGATGATATTCGCTTAACCACCCATGTGAACGGTGAGCTTCGTCAGGAGGACCGTACCAGTCGCATGCTGTTTCCGATAAGACGTCAAATTGAATATATCTCTACTTTTACTACGCTGATGCCGGGCGACATTATTGTTACCGGCACGCCTACAGGTGCAGGTGCCCGCTTCGATCCGCCCAGGTTTCTGGTACCAGGCGATGTCATAGAGGTTGAAGCAGAAGGTATTGGCAAGTTGGTTAACACCGTAGAGGATGAAGTATGAGCCTGACTGATGCACAGATCAGTGCAGCTGCCGCAGATCTTTATGCAGCCGAGGTGTCTCGCACCCAGATAGGGCAGCTATCCCAACGTCACGCGGCGTTAAACATGGATGACGCCTACCGTATACAGGCAGAATTGGTGCAACAGAAACTGGCTGCCGGTCGTCATGTTGTGGGCTGGAAAATCGGCTTAACGTCTAAAGCGATGCAGCAAGCGTTAAACATTGATATCCCGGACAGCGGCGTACTGTTTGATGATATGCAATTTAAAAACGGCGCAACAGTTCCGGCAGGGCATTTTATACAACCCAGAATTGAAGCGGAAATTGCGTTTGTGATGAAGGCGGCGCTTGAGGGTGAAGGGCTCACCCGTGAAGATGTGATTGCCGCAACTGACTATGTAGTGCCCAGCATTGAAATATTAGATACCCGCATTGTTCGTGTCGATGCCAATACCGGTGCCACCCGCAATGTATTCGATACCATCTCAGACAACGCAGCCAATGCAGGTATTGTAGTAGGCGATGAACAGCATAGTATCGCAGCCCTCGACTTACGCTGGGTCGGTGCTATTGTCAGTTGCAATGGCGCGGTAGAAGAGACCGGTCTTGGTGCCGGTGTATTGAATGATCCGGTTGAAAGTGTCGTTTGGTTAGCACGCAGGTTGGCGCAGTATGGTCAGCGTATTGAGGCGGGTCAGACAATTTTGTCTGGTAGCTTTATTCGTCCAGTGGAATGCCCGGCAGGCACTAACATTAACGCAGATTTTGGTCCCTTCGGATCAGTCGCTATAAAATTTGCCTAACCGGGTTTGGTCAGCAGGTAATCGCTTTGCCTAATGCGCTAAAAGCCAAGAGTAGAAAAACATGACACAACTTATTGATCGACTGACTGACAAAAGCCTGCTTTGTGATGCAGCGTTTGTGGCAGGTGAGTGGCGGCAAAAATCCAGCACGGGCAATACTTTCAAGGTGTGTAACCCTGCCAACGGTGATGTAATTGTAGAGCTTCCCGATATTGGCCTTGAAGAAACGCGCTTTGCCATAGATGCAGCCTATGATGCACAGAAACTCTGGGCAAAGAAAACCGGTAAAGAGCGTGCCGCAGTACTTCGTACATGGCATAACTTAATGGTCGAAAACGCAGATGATCTGGCAGCTATTCTCACCGCAGAAATGGGTAAGCCATTACCTGAAGCTCGCGGTGAAATTCTTTATGGTGCAAGTTTCATAGAATGGTTTGCTGAAGAGGCCAAGCGTGTTTACGGTGAACTAATTCCCGGCCATCAACCGGATAAACGCATAATGGTCATGAAGCAGCCCGTCGGGGTTGTGGCGTCTATTACGCCCTGGAACTTCCCGAATGCAATGATCGCACGCAAAGTTGCACCAGCACTGGCTGTGGGCTGTGCTTTTGTTGCAAGGCCCGCATCAGAAACACCATTGTCTGCATTGGCAATGGCGCTTTTAGCTGAGCGTGCAGGATTGCCCGAAGGATTGTTGTCGGTACTCCCGTCAACGTCATCATCAGAAATTGGCAAAGAGTTTTGCAGTAATCATAAAGTTCGCAAGCTTACCTTCACGGGCTCTACAGAGGTGGGTCGTATTTTAATGCGACAAGCATCAGATACAGTGATGAAAACATCTATGGAGCTAGGTGGAAACGCACCGTTTATCGTGTTTGATGACGCTGATCTCGATGCAGCAGTAGAAGGCGCCATGGTGTCTAAATACCGCAACAATGGCCAAACTTGTGTGTGTGCGAATCGTATATACGTACAAGCAGGCGTTCATGATGCATTTGTTGAAAAGCTGGCAATAGCGGTGAACAACATGCAGGTGGGTGATGGCTTTGAAGATGGCGTAGTGGCTGGCCCATTGATTGACGCTAACGCTGTCTCTAAAGTGGAAGCGCATATAAAAGATGCAGTCGACAATGGCGGTACAATTGTCACAGGCGGTAAACGTCATGCCTTGGGCAGTACGTTCTTTGAGCCCACTATTATTACTGGCGTGACTCGGGCGATGAAGGTAGCAGGTGAGGAAACTTTTGGTCCGCTGGCGCCAATATTTAAGTTTGATACCGTTGATGATGTTATTGAACAGGCTAACGACACTATCTTTGGGCTAGCTGCGTACTTTTACGCCAATGATTTACGGCGCGTGTGGAGCGTCACTGAAGCTTTGGAATATGGCATTGTCGGAGTTAATACCGGCCTTATTTCTACTGAAGTAGCACCTTTCGGTGGAGTTAAGCAATCGGGGCAGGGGCGTGAAGGGTCACATCACGGTATGGATGATTACCTGGAAATGAAATACGTTTGCTTAGGTGGTATTGAGTAAGTCAGATAAACATCATCGGTCGCAAGCCAGCTTGCGATATTTAAAAATAACGGAGAACAG
>CALGJU010000266.1 GCA_937928685.1 uncultured Granulosicoccaceae bacterium | reverse complement strand
AATGACAGTCACTACGGACTGGCCGCATTTGTCTGGTCTCGAGACATTGGTCAGGCATTGCGCACCGCACACCAGGTTGAAGCCGGCTGGGTGCAGGTTAACCAGGGCATCGGGCAACTTCCAGGTCAGTCTTACGGCGGCGTCAAACAAAGCGGACTCGGTCGCGAATATTCACTGGAAAGCATGCTCGACAGTTTTACCCACAAGAAAAGCGTCACCGTAAAGCTAGACATCCCAAGCCCGACCCGCTAACAGAAACCCAACACCAAAGGACATGCCCCACACGTAAAGGAAACCCGAAGCGTGAGCAAGTGGACAATGCCCCACACGTCAAGAAAACCCGAAGCGTGAGCAAATGGACAATGCCCCACTCGTCAAGGAAGCCCGAAGCGTGAGCAAGTGGACATGCCCCACACGTAAAGAAAACCCAAAGCGTGAGCGAGTGGAAATAGCACCACACGTCAAGGAAGCCCGAAGCGTGAGCGAGTGGACAATGCCACACACGTAAAGAAAACACGAGTAGGATCAAATCCCACTCGTCATGAAAACCGATTCCTAACCAAGGCATCATGCCCCACACATCAAAGCACACCCACAAAAAAACATGAAACTAATCGACACCCACACCCATCTCTTCTCAGACAAATTCACCGAAGACAGGCACGCCACCATCCAGCGTGCAATAGATGCAGGCGTAGAGCGCATGTACCTGCCCAACATCTGTAGCGATACCACAGCAGCCATGAACGCAACGGTCGCCGCCTTTCCCGACCACTGCTTTGCAATGATCGGATTGCACCCATGCCACGTCGATGAAAACTATGCCACAGAACTAGCGCACGTCAGAGACGAACTCACCACCGGAAAATACATAGCGATAGGTGAAACAGGTCTTGATTACCACTGGGATCTAACCTTTAAGGATCAGCAACACGACGCGCTGCGCCAGCAGATCACACTGGCCAAACAATATAAACTTCCCATTGTATTGCACACACGAGAATCATTCGATGACACCTATGAGCTCATAGCAGAACAAAACGATGATAACTTGTCCGGCGTTTTCCACTGCTTCAGCGGCACCGCAGATGAGGCAAACAAAGTAGCTGAACTCAGCGGTTTCTACATTGGTATCGGTGGCGTGGCAACTTTCAAAAAAAGCAATCATGCAGAGGTGCTTCCGGATGTTCCAATTGACATGATCGTACTAGAAACCGATTCACCCTATCTTGCACCGACACCCTATCGCGGCAAGCGAAACGAAAGCTCGTACCTGACACATATTGCCGAACGTGTGGCTGAGATAAAAGGTGTATCACTTGAGGAACTGGCGCAGCGCACCTCAGAAAACGCACTGAAACTCTACCAATCAAAGTGACTCAAGAATAACCATGCTTGTAGTGCTTATGCTTCAATTTTAGAGTGGCATTCCCATACTCAAAAATATTTCTCCTGTGCGACTTTATATCTCTCAACAATTATTTTCTTGTCTGTCCCCGCTGTTGCGTTTGTCTTCTTACTCCAACAGTGAAGCTGCACAATAAATGGTTACGAGAACCGTTACTCCAATAGTAGAGTAACGGCTTCTCACAGCCCAATTAACTTTTTTGCTTTAAGCGGATGTCATCTCTAATGAGCGCTTTAAGAAGCGATATACCCATTAGTATCATCATAAAAGAAAATGGTATCGCACCTATAATCATCGCTGACTGAATGGCATTAAGCCCACCGGCCAGCAGCAAGGCGGCAATAACAGCCGTTAATATCAGACCCCACATGATAATGTGGTGCTTGGTCGCGGCAGATTGTGAGCCACCAGCACTTATGGTGTTAACCACCAGCACCGCCGAATCTGCCGATGTGACCAGATAGGTCAGAAGCAATATCACTATCAGCACAGATACTATCGCTGCTGCTTCCGGCAACATAACATTGATGGTTTCGTACAACTGGGCAGTCAGGCTTTTGGCAAAAATGCTACCATCTGCGGAACCGTTAAGCTCCAGATCAATGGCGGTGCCACCCAATAACGCGAACCATAAAAAACACATGAAAGAAGGCGCCACAATAGATCCGACGACAAACTCGCGTATGCTGCGGTTCTTCGAAATACGAGCTAAAAATATTCCTACGAAGGGGGCGAAAGCAATCCACCAGGCCCAGTAAAAGATCGACCACCAACCCTGCCACTCACCGGGGCTACCGGCACCGTCAGCTGGAAAAACCTGAAAAGTAATTGCCGGTAAATGAATGATGTAATCCAGTAATCCGTAACCAAGAATTTTCATAGCAAACAGCGTAGAGCCAAACACCATAAAGAACGCCAGCAAACTGAAGGACAGAACCATATTGATGTTACTCAACCACTTTATGCCCTTACCTACCCCGGATAATGCAGACAAAGTTGAACAAACCATTACCACCGCCAGCGCCAACAACATAGAGCCGGTACTTGGCACCAGAACACCTTTATCATCAGTCGTCATTAACCACTCTGCACCGGTAAAGTTATAAAGACCCGCAGAGAAGGAATCCAGACCAAGCCCGATCGTTTGACTGATACCGAGAATAGTCGCCACCACCGCAGTGATATCTACAATGTGGCCAACAGGGCCAGACAAAGAACGCCCGAACAAAGGCGCCAGTGTTGAACGTATGGTCAGAGGTAGACCGCGAGAGTAGGCAAAAAATGACAATGAAATACCCACCAGTGCATAACAGGCCCAGGCACCCAAGCCCCAGTGCAGAAAGGAGTAACGATAGGTTGAAGCAATTGCTGACTCGGTTTTAGCAAGAACCAAATCAGGAATTGCTGTCATAGTGCCAGCTGCTACTTGTGCTTTGTAGGTAGCGACCGCTGTACTACCCTCTGCAATGGCAACACCCGCTGCGTCTAAAGCCGCTTTAATTTCCAGTGTACTCATACGAATCACCGGGTTGTCACCAATGTGCCACATCGGCTCGCCGGTAGCGTAACCAAGCATACCGATACCTATACCTGCACCGAACATCATTGAAAACCAGGAGAAGTTAGAAAACTCCGGTTTACCGCCGTCCCCCAGGACTATTTTCCCCCAGCGCGGGTGCAACGCTATTATCAGACATACGATGATGAAAAACGCTACTGACCAGGTGTAATAATAATTAAGGTTGTTGAAAGACCAGGTCTTCATGGCCCCAAGGACGGCGCCGGCTTTGTCAGGAAAGATAGCCGCCCATACAACGATCAGGGCAATGACAACTTTTGACGCTATTGAGACAAACTGATTAAAGTTGGCATAAAAGCCAGAGCCTTCAGTTTCAATT
>CALGJU010000265.1 GCA_937928685.1 uncultured Granulosicoccaceae bacterium | reverse complement strand
CTGGCTGACCTTTTATCATTGTTGAAATGGCAGGACGAAACAATATCAAGCATTCAACGCGTTCTGATTTATCCGGCATTTGTGTCTGTTGTGCTGTTTATTGTTATCGGTTTTGTTATGACCTGGCTGGTGCCGAGTTTGCTGTCGTTTATCACCTCAGCCGGAGGGGAGCTTCCGTGGCATACACAGTGGTTGATTGCGGTATCTAACGCGATTACGCACTATGGGCTGTTGGTATTGGTGCTTTTGATAGCGGCTGTAATATTTTTATCTGCCACTCTGCAGAGCAGTAGCGCGGCCAGATTGTGGTGGCATCGCTTACAACTGCATCTGCCTTTGGCCGGGCCCGTGTTGTACAAAGTGAAGCTCGCCCGATTCTGCCGTTGCGCGGCATTGATGTATGCATCGGGTATAACGCTGATAGATACGTTAAAGCATGGAGAGTCCCTGGTGGATAATCTGGTGCTGTCAAATGCGCTGCGTAGTGCGCGCGAACAAATAGTGGCGGGAGAAAAGGTCTCAGAGGCTTTTCAATCACAGAGTGAATTGCCGGCACTGTTAACGCGTTTAATTCGGGTGGGAGAAAGCACCGGAGGCATGGATAGGGCGTTTATGCAAACCAGCTATTTTTATGAGCGCGCCTCGCGTGAGTCGATCGATCGACTAGAGCAATTTATTGGTCCTGTTCTGATTGTATTTGTCGGGGCCATTATGTCCTGGGTGGTGCTGTCAGTGATTGGCCCCATTTACGATCTGGTCTTCAGCATGCAGGAGTCAATGTGATGGGTAAAGGTAGTCGGCAGGTGCTGTTTTTACAGCCACATTTGATTTCTGTATTGATAGATGGAAGATCTTCAGCGAGTCAAAGCTGGGAAGTTCTGAATGATCAAATTCCTAAAGAATTATCGGCCTATTTACTTGCAAATAGGAGCGTGGTTTTTGATCTGTTGTTCGACCTTGCGGAGGAGGAGTGTCATTTGGAATCCTTACCTTCAGTGCGCGGGCGTGATAAGAAACACTATCTTGAAAGGCTGAGGGATAAATATTTTCCAAGCGCTTTGTTTTCAATGGTGAACTGTTCTCCTGCTAAGAAAGGCAAGGGTGTATTGGTTTCCGGGGTGAGTCAGAGCACGGTATGTGAAAAGTTACTTGATACGTTGAGCGGTGCAGAGAATAACGTAAAGCGCATTCATTCGCCGTTGTCTATAGCGCCGCAGATATGTCAGCGTTTGGGGGCAATGAAGGGTGCTCAATTAATAGTACTTCGGATCGACAAAAGCAGCGTCAGATTGATTGCCTGTCTGGATGCATTGGTCGTTTTGAATCGCCGTGTGGACATAAATTCCAGCGCGGGGGAAGCTGCCTGTAAAGCGGCATTGAGTAAGAGCCTGCAGGAGACTCTCGTCTACCTGGATCGTAAAGCGATAACGGGTTGGGTTTCACCGAAGGTGAGTCTTGTTGCCGATGATATAGAAGTTGCTGATGTGTTGAATAGTAGCGCATCCTATAAATTGAAGGGTTTGTCTAAATCAGGCACTGGCGTAGAGATAGGTCCTGTTCTATCGGCGGATTCTTTTCGATCGAAGGAGGCGTCTGTCCCTGTTGTAAGCGTCCCTGTTGTAAACGCTGAGCAATTGCTTGTGTCTGCGTTAGCCAAAGCAGGTCGTGGATATGAACAACGCCCTCACTCGCTGATCTACATGAGGCGTAAGGTACGCCACGCGTGCTTTGCACTCATGCTGAGTTTGTTTGGCGGAGTCATATCCAGTGCGGCCCTGGCTACCAAGGTGGGTGCAAAGACCGATTTACTGTCAGAGCGATATGAGCAATCGGCAGCATTGGCTAATAACATTGTGGGAATAAGTGAATACGATGACGAACTTTCGGTTGAGGCAGTGCGGCAGGCGCTGGTGACGGCAAAGTTTGCTGAGATCCGAGCTCAGGACTCCCCGGTAGATTTTCTTTCAAATCTGTCTGGTGTTATTGAAAATCATCCGGCGGTGTCTATCGATGAGGTTTCATGGGAGCGGGATGATGTGCTTGATGAAAAGTCTCTGCAGCGAGTATTAGGCCAGCAAGACACTATCGATGAATTACCAATGGAGCTTGTGTACCGTGCCACGGTATCTGGTGCAATAAAAGGAAGTGCAGGTTCGGCATTGGACACTTTCGAAGCCTTTGTAAACACTCTGCGTCGGACAAATTCTGACGGTACGGTGGTGGTAGTTGAAGCGCCATTCGGACTGAGCCAGAACGATAGAGTCACCGCCACCGATCTGGCTGAATCAAATGGGGTCTTTACCATTGAAGTTAATGCAGGGGCCGGGATTTAATGAATACTATAGATCGAGCTTCCGTAGTGGCGTTGTTGATGGCTTTGTTCTCAGCGAGTGTAATTTTTATGTTGGTAAAAAAAATACATCGTGATCAAGCCGATATTTTAAACCAACGCAGCCAGTTTATAGATCTACGCAATCAAGCTTACAAGCGGGTTGAAAGTCAGGATTATCTTGCTGCAAACAGGCAGAATTATGAGCGGATAAGAGAGTCCGTGAAGGCAGGCGCGACGCGCAGAATATCGTGGATTGAAGGGCTGAAAGCAGCGAAAAAAGAATTGAATCTGCCAGAGATTCAATTTGATATTTACCCGATGATCCCTATTGGTGCTGTCCCGTCAGATTTACCTTTTAACGTTGGTCAGGAAACGATTGAATTGAAGCTCGGGTTGTTGCATGAAGGGGAGTTGTTAATGTTGTTGGATTACCTCAGGCACAAGATCATCAGCCCGTTTGAGATAATTTCACTTGATATGAAGCCTGTGGTGATAAAAGAAAGCGTTGATATGACTATAGCTACAGAGGTAAACGCTACAGAGATAAACCTTGAGGTAAGGTGTGCTATCAGGTGGTATTCAATTGCGCTGGCTGGAGACGACATTGGACAAAGCTAACCGGTTGTGGGCGCTTGTACCGGGTCTGGCAGTTGCTGTTGGTTTCTCTGTTAACACCGTCGTGAGTGCAGAATCTGTTGTGGATTCAAAGAGTGAATCTCTAACAGCAAAAGAAAAGAGTCAGGCCACCTCGTTTATTAGTCTTTTTATGTCTGCAGAGGAACAACAGGCAGCAGAGCTGAGACGACTGCAGAACACCAGTCAGATAGACGAAGTCTCTAAGCAGTTGGCCACAGAGATTACAGAGATTACAGAAGCCGTTGAAGCGCTTTCTATCAATAACACACCTGAGCCCGTGCTCGAGGAGCACGAGGCAGCAGTCGATAGTGCCGGACCGCCGCGTTACAACGGGGTTGTGCTGCGTGGTAGTGCAGTGCTTGGTTTGTGGGTGGGTGAAGAACGTTTTTCAATGTCAGAAGGATCAGATTATCTGTCGGTTAAGAGTGTCAGTTCGAATGGGCAGGCTACGTTCACCGGGACACAGCAAAGCTCCAGTGAAAGGCGCACGGCGCTTCTGAATCCGGGTGATCTGATTCCGTTCGGCACATCAGATCCAGTGTTTCAGAACCACTCTTCAGACTCAAGGGATTCACAATGAATCGGTTGTCGCGCCAAGATGGTGTTGCGTTGCTGGTCGCAATGATGGTGCTACTGACGGGTAGCGCGTATTACCTGGCCAGTGAGTACCAATCTAATACCCGTGGTAGAAATGTTGATTTGCAGTCACTGCTGGCGGCCAAACAGGCACTGATGGCGTATGCGGTAAATTACGCCGATAACTATGGGCACAATACCCGTGGTGGCACCGGCCGTCTGCCTTGCCCGGCTTTAGCCAGATTCAGTACTCCTGCGAGGTCTTGTGGGCCTGGCGCGACCGGATATCTGCCTTCCGTGTGGGATCGGGACGGCAGGCAAATGGAAATCGATTATCTGGAGAGATTTCTTGATCAGGATATCTGGTATGCGGTATCGGCGGATCATCGTTATAACCCCTCGTTTAATACTCTAAATTCAAACCGTGGTCAGGGATTGCTGTCTGTTGACGCTCAGCGGGATATCGTCGCGGTGCTAATTGCACCAGGTGCTGAAACCGATGCTCAGAATCGAGTGCTGGCAATGGGGCTCACCAGTGCTGTTGCGCAATACCTGGAAGGTGAGAACGCTGATACCGATTCCGAATTCACAGTGACGGAAGAAAATGATCTGTTGGTCACTATTCGTCGCTCTGAATTGTTGCCCTTGATGGAGCGGCGTGTTCTTGGCTTTGTTAAACAGTGGTTGATTGAATATAAATCAGATAATGGGTTTTACCCTTATGCTTCTCAACTGGATGGTAACGGTGAATGCGAACGAGGGTTGCTAAGAGGTACGCTTGCCTCTGAAGCTGGTAGCTGTGCTGAACTCCTTTTTACAGATCAGCCGTATTCAGATCTGCCGTCTGGTAGATTACTTCGCCAGACGTGGTTTCATCGCTATGGCTGGCCGTCTTTAATTTATTATCTGGTGGATGAATCCTGTTCACCGTTGAATGGTTTGACTGATTGTGATGGTGTCAATGATCCTGAGCGATCACTCAGAGTTGATGGTGAGCAGGTTGAAGTGATTTTGCTTAGTGTCGGTGAACCCATAGAAACTGATGGTGCCAGCGGTTTGCAAGCACGCGGTGATGCGGCGTTGGAAAACTATTTAGATACAGACGTGCTGCTGCTGGCCAATAACGAGTTTACTGTTCCATTGCTGTCGGCTCATAGTAATGATCAGTTAGTGTTCATTGATTAGGTATGCGTTTCATGAAGTCGCAGCCACCAGAAAAGCTTAAGTCCCGGATAACTCAGTCGCAGGGATTCACGTTACTTGAAATGTCGATTGTACTTCTGATTATGGGGTTGCTTCTCGGGTCGGTGATGAGGCCGATGGGATCTAGAATAATCGAGAGGCAGCGTAGCGAAACGCTGAGTCAGCTTTCGACCATTCGAGAGGCATTAATAGGTTATGCGTCTGTGCACCATAGGCTTCCTTGCCCGATAACAACGGCTGCCGCAAGCCTGCAGAGTGCTGTTTCCGAATGTAATCAAATGCATGGTTTTGTGCCTGCTGCGGTGCTTGGTATTACCGGGCACTATGATGCTACCGGTTTGCTGGTGGATAGTTGGGGTGCGCCCATTCAATACCATGTCAGTCTGTCGGATGCAGATAGTGATGGACTGGCTGACTTCACTACCGCCCACGAAATGCGTGATGTGAGTATGCAGCGCCTCGTGCCGGAGCTTGAGGTGTGTAACAACGCTGCGTGCAGTCAGTTGAGAGCCAATCGGTTGCCGGCAGTGCTGGTCTCAACAGGTGCATCGCAAAGCGCATCAAGTGATGAGGCAGAGAATCAAAATTCCGATAACCGCTTTGTGAGCCGGGATATAGATATGGTGGGTGCAGATCAGTTTGACGATATTGTTTTATGGTTGTCGGGTAATATTTTGTACACACGACTATTGCAAGCGCAGGTGCTGCCATAGTGCGGTGTAAGCATTATTAGTTTTTAACCAAGTGTAATAGCAGTCAGGAGGTAAGAAGTATGTATAGAAAGCAACAGGGTTTTACTCTTATAGAGATCGCGATTGTATTGTTAATCATCGGTCTGCTTTTGGGCGGAATTATGAAGGGGCAATCAATGATCAACAGTGCCAGGGTAAGATCGATTGCCAATGATCTTACAGGCATTGAAGCGGCATGGATCTCATTTCAGGACAGGTATAGAGGACTGCCTGGTGATTTCTCGCGTGCATCGACCCATATAATGCAAGGTGCGGTTGATGGCAATGCCAATGCGAGGATTGATAGTGTTGCGGAAGCCGGGGCGGTGTGGCAGCACCTGGCTGGTGCCGGTTTTATCACCGGCAACTATGATGGTGCGGCGGTAGCGGCGTTAACAGACAGTGATTGTGTTGAGACCACCTGTCCGAGCAATCCTTTTAACGGGTTCTATAAGATAAGCAATTCAAGTAACGCGCTCGGTCAGGTCAATGCTACCCACGAGTTGGCGACTGGTGGAAACATACCGGTGGAGGTAATGTACGAGCTTGATTTGAAAATTGATGACGGTGCGCCGAACACAGGTCGGCTACGGGCGTTTAATTTAGCGCGCCACGATGCCTGTGTGGCAAACAATGAGTGGAGTGTGGTGGATGGTGCGACGGATTGTGCAGCAGTCCTGCAGTTGCCACTGTAGTCATGGATAAAGGGTTCGGTGTGGTTGGTCTTGCGATTGATTAGTTAAGAAGCAACTACGCCGATTCTTTCTTAAAGCAGTTATTCGCATGGCTTGGTGGTGCTTTGTACCAATATCCAGCGAATAATGTCACGATGATTGTCGAGCGTAAGAACTTGCTTTTTGGTTAGCGTGATGATCAAAAATGGGCTTGATGTGTCTAGCTGCTGCTTGATCTCTTTTGTTGTGTTGGCTGTGATGGCACCCCACGGCTGTCGTCTCACTAATTCTTTGAGTTGAGC
>CALGJU010000264.1 GCA_937928685.1 uncultured Granulosicoccaceae bacterium | reverse complement strand
CTAGTGTACTGGAACAAATAGATTGCCCATATGAGTCAATCAATCAAAGTGTCTAATTTTAATAGATAAATCGGGACAACAGTAAGTCATAGAGCCTGCAGCGAATGTGGTGTGCACTTTGATTAATCGCCCCTGCGGGAGCTGGGCATTAGGCTTGCCACAGCGTTGAAGCTCTTGAAAAGAGAATAACTATTGCCTGCGAGCTTCGTCTTGTTGCAAACCAAATGACAAGCTCTCAAATGCACACTCTATTTGTTCCAGTACACTAGTTATGCGGCTCAAATCTGTTACATTTAGTCTCATAATCCTTTCATTTTTTTTATGAATAGTGAGCCTGTTGGTTTGTGAAAACTGCGTAGTCGTCGTTTAACGCTAATGGTAATGGTTCTGCTGTTAGTAGCATCGATCCCTTCACAGATGCCGGAAGGTCGATTTGATACGTTGCTGTCAAAATTCGATATAAAAAAGCTGCGCAGTCAGCTTGTAATCTTCCAGGGCAAATTATGAGTAAATTTATCGGCCGGCCGACGTTGGCGGCTTCATTGGTTGCAGCCGGATTGGCGGCAGTCGGGTGGGCCGGTGCGTCGGCAAACTTTGGCCAATACTCCACCCGCGTTCCCGAGGGCCGTCTGTTTATCAACGGTGGCCGGATTCTACGATGCGATCTCTTTTTCAGTGCACCGGGTGACGAGCAGCTGCTTGCACCTAAAGGGTCGGAATTGCAGCAAACCGTACCCCCGGTTGTCTGGCAGTACTCAGGGCTATTGCCTGTGAGTGACTACCTTAAAACAGTAGCGATTCACAGTGTCTCCAGCGCCGACAAGGTTCGTCCCTGGCAAGATGTGCAGGCAACTTTCTATAGTGGGTTAAGAGCTGAGGGCGCTAACGATATTGACGCAAAAATAGCTTATGCAGGCGCTTATGCTTTCGCTCCGCGCTGGCCATTGGTTGAGTTCGTAGAAGTGGTTGAAGAGAAGGTCGTGTATCCCGATACGGTTTTGTATAAAGTTGAATACATACAGCCGAATATGAAGGGCTTGTCTCTTGAGGACTACAGAACACTGGCGTTACAAATTCTGCAGCAGCCAGAGAATGTGTCATTGGATGATATACGTGGCGTGATAGATGGTGCGGATGCTTCAAAGGTCAAAGCCACTGAGCGTGCATCCCTCGGCGGTATTGGAAACCAGAAAAGCAGTAGTTTTGAGGGTATTAGAGCGGCTGGCAACGGTGTAGTGATGCAAAAAGACCAGCGTATGGTGGCCAACTACATGGATAACAAGCGCGCAAAAGGCGCAGAAAAAGTAGCTGAGCCAAACATGGCGGACGCAGCCAAAGACATGATGGACGGGTTTGTTGTTGCGATCCCGGAGTTGCCAATGGTTGATCAGAACGTGAAGAACGCTGAGTCAATGGATGAGGCACCGGCCGATTCGATGACTGGTGATGCAATGGCAAGCGACTCTAAGACAATGATGTCCACTGAGTCTGACACCAAGCTGGAAGAGCTTGACATCATGTTGACCGGCGCTGATGAAATGCAAGGTCCCCAAGACGATTGGACGATAATGCCCGATGGCTCGATGGTTCTTCGAAGCATTGAACGGCTGTTGTCAGAATAGTCGACAGCAATAAAAAAGCCGCTCTCACAGGAGAGCGGCTTTAAGTGTTACCACAACCACCGGCAGACATCGGTGGGTTAAGTTATGAAGCTATGCTTCAAGCATATGTGCTTTAAGCTTATTCATAGCAGCTTTTTCAATTTGCCTGATCCTTTCTGCAGACACACTGTATTCATCTGCCAGCTCTTGCAGCGTAGATTTGTTATCGTCGTTTAACCATCTGCGTTGCAGGATGGCACGGCTTCGATCGTCCAGCTCTTCCATACCTGCCGTCAGCGTGTTGACCTGCGAGTCAGCATAGTTCGCATTCTCAACAGCAACCGCGGGATCGCTGTTGTCGTCATACAGGTACTCAGCTGGTCGAAGGGCGCGCTTTTCGGCCCCGTCGTCAGCAGTGGTGGCATCAAACGACATATCACCGCTGGTGAGCCGTGACTCCATTTCATAGACCTGAGCTTCAGTGACGCCGAGGTCTTCTGCAACCGCCTGGGCTTCAGCTTGTGAAAACCATCCCAGCCCCTTTTTTGAGCTGCGCAATTTGAAGAACAGCTTGCGTTGCGCTTTTGTGGTCGCCACTTTTACGATGCGCCAGTTGCGTATTACATACTCGTGTATTTCCGCTCGAATCCAGTGAACTGCGAAAGAAATCAAACGAACGCCTACATCGGGGTCGAAGCGCTTGACCGCTTTCATCAGACCAATGTTGCCTTCCTGGACGAGATCGGCCAGTGGCAATCCGTAGCCGCTGTAACTGCGAGCCAGATGCACAACAAAGCGCAGCTGAGACATCACCATTTGTCCGGCGGAATCGAGATCTTCTTCGTCACGATATTTGCGGGCAAGGACTTGTTCTTGTTCCACTGTTAGTACAGGGAACGCGGAAATCTTGGAAAGGTATCCGTTTAGATCATCATTGACCGCAGGCAAAGTCATCGTTGACGCTTTCACCATAGCTTGGGCCATTTAGTATTCTCCGTTTGAATCAAATTCTATTTTAGCACTCACAGGGTTAGAGTGCTAACAGTATTGGAAGTTCCCCTTGTATCGGCCAAAACACTTGCTTTAAAAGGGCTTATTCATCAAAAAATTGCAAAATTGAGTTAAGTGGCTGATAAATATAAGTTAAGTAGCTTTTTCCCCAGCAAATTCACAGTTAACACACTGCTTATGAAAGCGACTAAAATCAGCGAAAGTAGCTGAATTACTGGCAGCGAGTTTGGAATTAATCTCTTGTAAGAAGATATGTCAACTAAATGGGCAGCTGTTTCTACCGTGCCCCAAGCCAGCAGGCTTGCCAGACACAGCGCGAATGATGTCAGTAACAGGCTGCGCAGCAGTACAGGTCTTAGCACAGTAGAGTGGCTCGCGCCCATTTGGTTCAATACCCGGTACTCGGCCTGGTGTCGCATCAGGTCAGCGCGAGTGATTCCAAAAACTAAAAGAGCGGCGACGAGCGATGCCAGAATGCTGCCCGCAATGGCGAGTTTCTTAGTAGTCTCGATGGCGTGTACGTTTGACTGCAACCACGTTGCGTCTGCATCCACAAAATCGACCGATGAGTGGCTGTTCAGCTCACGCGTGATAACGCTCAAATCCTCATTGCTTAGGTTTGTGGACGGCTGAATATTCAGCGTCGATATTTCCGTCCCCTGGATTGTCAGTGGCGCCACAACCGCCGCGATAATTCGCTTGTTGGTGGCCAGATTAGTGGCCAGTAGTTTTGCGTCGGTGTTTGAAACCCGAGGGTTTAAGAACACTGTGATGTGGCGACTCTGTAGCAGGTTTTTTTCAGCGGATGCAAAGCTGCCGGACCATATCGCAAATGTAGCAGGGAGTGTCAGTATTAAAGCGCAGATAAAAAATGCAGCTTTCGGGGGCGTGCGGAGCAGGGAGGTGAAGCAGTCTTTCAGCTGTACATGTAAACGTGCGTTTCTGTTGTAGCGCGATGGCGCAGGGTTTTTAGTCTGCCAGGGTTTTGCTATCCGGCTAACCCAGGTTGTTCTGCTCGAATTCATTTTGCTTTATTGACCCTTCTGACAGCGTCAGTGTTTTGCAATTGTTCGCCAGTCGTTGAACATATGACTCATCGCTTTGGCTGGCGATCAGTACCGTCGCACCGGCGACATTGGCCTCGTTCAACATTCCAGCAAGCAGATTTGCAGTGCCAGCATCCATATCTTCGAGTGGTTCATCAGCCAGAATAATAGCTGGCTTGTGAATGGTTGCTCTTGCTGCTGATACTAGTTGCCGGGTTGGCGCTGTCAGTCTGTTTACCTTTATATGTTGCTCGTCGTGCAAGCCTGTTTGTGCAAGCGTTGCAGCTAAGCGCTTTTGTATGACATCCTGGTCAAAGCCGGCTAACTGAAGCGGTACAGAGATATTTTCAACTATAGATCTGTCTTCAAGCAGCACGGGGGTGTGTGCAATCAGGCCGATTTGACGCCGCAAGAACGGAATCCGGCTTGCTGGAATGTCTCCGAGGTCAATACCATCAACCCGAAGCGCGCCTTGATCCGGCTTTTCATAGGCCATAATCATTTGTAATAGTGTTGTCTTGCCTGACTGCGTTCCACCACAAAGTAAAGTATAGGAGGTTTTTGGCAAAAACAGAGTCAGATCGGTAAACAGTCGCCGACCATCAACATTTTTTTGCACCTTGTGAAAATGTATCACCTGATTTTCTCTACTGACGACCGGGCTACCTGTATCACGTGGGGGTAATACTGCCGTCCGGTGAATAGTTGCCGAGTAGGGCGCCAACGAAGTCCGGGGCGTCAAATACCCTCAAATCGTAGATTCCTTCACCGACACCGATAAAACGAATCGGCAGATTGAGCTCGTCTGCCAGCGTAAAAAGCACACCCCCCTTGGCAGTACCATCGAGCTTGGTCACAGCGAGTCCACTCACTTCCACCGAATTGCCGAACTCTCTGGCCTGGTTCAACGCGTTCTGACCCGTAGTGCCATCCAGTACCAAAAGCGTTTCGTGAGGAGCGGATGGATCCAGCTTTTTAATGACTCGACTGACCTTGCCAAGTTCATCCATTAAACCGTGCTGTGTGTGAAGGCGTCCTGCGGTATCGGCAATCAGAACGTCAATGCCGCGTGCCTTGGCGGACTGCAGCGCATCAAAAATGACCGATGCTGAATCTGCGCCGTCGCCTTGTGCTACCACTGGTACATTGTTGCGTTCACCCCAGGTTTTTAGTTGTTCAACTGCCGCAGCTCTGAATGTATCCCCTGCGGCCAGCATGACGGTTTTGCCGCCGTTTTGCAGTTGCCGTGCGATTTTGCCGATAGTGGTGGTTTTACCAGCGCCATTTACCCCGACAACAAGTAAAACAAAGGGTGTGTCGTTGTCTGGTATTTCCAATGGTTGCTGGCAGGGAGTCAACAGCTGGGTCAGCTCCTGGCGCAGAATTGCCGGTAAGTCTGATGAATTGTTTTTAGCTGCAGTCCGAACCGATTCAATAATTTTAGTGGCAGTTTTTACACTGACATCACTCATGACCAGCTGCGCCTCCAGGTCATCCAGCAGCTCATCATCTATTTTTCTCCCACCAAAGAAATCGAGTAAACCGCTGGTAAATCGTTTGCGAGACTTGGCTAGTTTCGCATCCAGCCGATCGACTTCATCTTGTGAGATGTCGGGAGTGGTGGTGCTTTGTGCATCACGCGATCCGTCTTTTATTTCACCGGGAACATCGGTGGACGGTTTTTTTTTGAGAAAACTGAATAAGCCCATTAGGTGATTTTAGCAGTCGCGGGATTTGTCGGTGATATTATGTTCATATGAGTATAAAACAGCGTGGCGATGTCCGCATAATTTCCGGTGCCAAGCGGGGTAGTAAAATACGCGTCTCTGAGGCTCCGGGGTTACGCCCGAGTGGCGATCGCATCAGGGAAATGTTGTTCGCGTGGTTGCAAGAGTCCATTGTGGGCTGCCATTGTCTGGATATGTATGCCGGTAGCGGTGCGCTTGGCTTTGAGGCTGCTTCCAGGGGCGCAGAGCAGGTGGTTCTGCTTGAGAAAAACCGTTCCGTTGTTGATATGCTCAAAGAAAATGCACAGCGCGTGAAGTTTGAAAACGTGGGAATTGTAGCGGGTGATGCTACGCACGCCGCTACTTATCAGGGGCCGGCGCTGTCGCAAAGCAAGTTTGATGTGGTGTTTGTCGATCCGCCTTTTGCAGATGATTTACATCAGGCGAGCATTGATTTGATCGAACATCTTCAACTGCTAAGCCCCTCAGCCCATGTTTACGTGGAAATTGACAAGCGGCACAATCCGTTGAGCTTTCCCGATCACTGGCAATTGCACCGGGATAAAGTGGCAGGCCAGGTGAGGGCGCAGCTGTACCGGGTGATTGCAGCAGATTGACGGCCATGCAATGATGATCCCACTGACACCACACAATGGAAATCACATTGGATATTACTGCCATTTACCCGGGCACATTTGATCCGGTCACGCTCGGCCACATCGATGTGGCCGAGCGTGCTGCAAAAATGTTTGATCATCTGATTATTGCGGTTGCCGCAAGCCCCGGTAAGCAGCCGCACTTTGATCTGCAACACCGTTGTGACATGGCGAAAGAGGTATTGTCTGACTATAAAAATGTTCGGATCGAGACCTTTAGTGGGTTATTGGTCGAATTTGTTAAGGCCAAAGAAGCATCGGTGATTGTGCGAGGCTTGCGTGCTGTTTCTGACTTTGAATATGAAGTGCAGTTGGCCAATCTTAATCGACAGATGGAGCCTGACATAGAAACGGTGTTTGTCGCCGCCGCAAGTCAATATACGTTTGTGTCATCCAGCATTGTGCGTGAAATTGCAGCACTTGGTGGTGATGTATCGCAGTTTGTGCACCCACTCGTTGAAACGGCTCTGAAAGAACGCAATAACCAATAATGATGGCAAATCGGAATTACTGTTAATGGCTTTAATCATTACAGATGAATGTATTAACTGCGATGTATGTGAGCCGGAATGCCCGAACGGGGCTATCACGCAGGGAATTGAAATTTATGAAATCAATCCTGCCTTGTGTACAGAGTGTGTCGGTCATTTTGAAACATCACAGTGTGTTGATGTCTGCCCGGTGGAGTGTATTCCGCTTGATCCGAGTCATGTAGAAAGTCAGGCGCAATTGATGGATAAATACCATCGGATTATTGCCATCAACCCGTCTTTAAAATAGCCATTAATCTATTTTTTATCAGCTTTGACATGCTGCACAGTAAAACGTGGAACGCTGCCCGATCGTGCGTTGTTTAATAACACCCCTACACTGGCGACAAGGTTTGCCTTCACGGCCATAGACGCTAAGCGTTTGTTGAAAGTATCCGGGTTCGCCTTTTGAGTTAACGAAATCCCGAAGTGTCGTGCCGCCTGATTTTATCGATTCACTGAGTACCGTTTTTATATTGGCCGCCAGCAGGTCATAGGCTGCTGCAGTCACTCGTCCAGCTGCTTTGCCGGGTCTGATACCGGAGTGAAACAGGGCCTCACTTGCATAAATATTACCCACGCCTACTACGATGTGGCTGTTCATGATGAAGTTTTTAACTGCTACCTTCTTTTTGCGTGATTGCGTAAAAAGCAGTGCGCCATCGAAGTCATCGCTTAAGGGTTCGGGCCCGAGCTTGCTCAACAGCGGGTGAAGTGCTGCAGCTTTAGTGGTCCACAAAATGGTGCCGAAGCGCCGCGGGTCGTGGTAGACCATAAAAACGCTGTTTCCCAGATCAAATATCACGTGATCGTGTTTGCGTATTTCAAATGGTTGGTCTTGAATTCTTAAGCTGCCCGACATACCAAGGTGAATGATAATAGCGCCTCTATTGGTTTGTGCGACGATGTACTTTCCACGCCGCTCTAAGCCAGTGACCTTAAGATTATTTATATTGGATAAGGCATCCGGCACAGGCCAGCGCAATTGGCTTTGCCGGACTTCTACTGATTTGATGCGCTTGTGTAATAGATAGGGCGAAATTCCCCTGAGGGTGGTCTCGACTTCTGGTAGTTCAGGCATGTGAGAGCTTATTGCGGCAATCTAATCGGTGAGTGCCGAGGATACCAGTTGTGAGCAAGATCAGGGGTTACTTGAAGTCAGTAGTTTTTCAAGTCCCAATGAATTTGCTGACTCTGCGCTAAGTGTGTAGTCAAATCCGTTTTCGCTGCTAATGACATAGCCTTTGCCAGAGCGAACTGCAGTCAGTGTCAGCGTTTTACCGTTTTGAACGAGATTGATTTTGAGTCCCGCGTCAGACAAAATTGCACTTTTGGGTGTAACATCAATCGCTGTTAAATTTGACCATAGATCCGGTTGTGTCACTGGCGTATTCCCAATGCTAATAGACTCAACCTGCTCTGTAATTTTAAGATCTATAAATGCATTGCTGGCGCCGCTTAGTAGTGGAATAACAGAATCCGGCTGTAAGTAGACGCGGTCGTCAGCCAGAACGTAGCGTAACTTACTGACCGGCTCTACGCTTCCGAATTCGTACGTCGCACTGTCTATTTTCAATGTGATGGAATCTTTAAATATATCTTCTAGTGGAAGTGTTGTGCTTGAGTAGTAGCGCTGGCCGTGTTTGTTGGTATCTAATAGTACCTCTACACGCTGCTGTAGCGCCGGTGCCGCTATAGGTGTTGATTGCAGCCATTGTTGCTGCTTATTTTTTTTAAATTCTAAGATCAATTGCTGATCAAAGTGAACCTCAATTGAAGCTGTGTTTTTGAGCGGGTAGATTGCTTGCATCGGAGTCGGCTTGTTGTATGCCCGTCCATCAAGCAGGATGCCAGTGCCGAGCGTGGCAATTAGCACTAACAGCGCAACGTTAGAAATTTTTAACCCGCCAGAGATTGAATCAGCCATGCTGTCGTCGGTACCACACGCCTGTTGCGGCAGAAAACATTAAGCCGGGTAGTAATAAAAACGCAGTCCCCGCGAGTAAGAACATACTCACGCGTGATAAATTCAGTTGTGCATCGGGCCGTGCTGGTGCGCCAATACCGATCATCGCATTGTCGTCAGCGCTCCAGTTAAATAACCGGTTGCCAAGGTCACGATTGCCACCATTGCCTATCCATGCATCAGCAAGAAAATCGCCGTCCCCTGCCACTATGACGCGTTGTTGTTTGTTGGCTTTTTCCCGTTCCAGTGCAAATACCAGTGGGAAGGGGCCACTTACCTCGCGGGGATCATCGCCAAAAGCGACCTTACCGGTAAGCGCGCCGGTTTCAGTCCATGCCTGCTTACCGGACTGTACTAACGCTGATACCTGCCATTCTCGTTCCGCTTGTACATTGAGCCCGGCCGCTTGCGGGAACAGGGTGACAGTGGAAAACCCTTCTGTTGCCTGGTGTCTTGAATACTCATTGGCAATGGCAAAGTCCGGGCGTTCCACCTGCAATTGTTGTGCGGCAACGTCAATAACCACCCCCGGCAATCGTTCGATACCAAGTTCTACTGCTATTGCATTAAGTCCATCGTCACTGGCAGGTTCTGTCAGCCAGATAAGGTTTCCACCATTGGATATATATTCCAGTAGTAGCATGACTTCATTGGCTAGAAATCGACGCATGGGGCCTGCAATAACCAGTGTTCCATGCGTGGCATCCAGCGTTGTCTGTTCACTGATGTTGATGGTGTCCAGTTCAAAGCCAGAGTCTGATAGTTGCCTGGCGAATAGACTTAAGTCAGCGTTGGTTTCGCCGTTGATGGCACGTTCACCATGCCCGACCGTAAATGTTACGCGTCGGCTGTCGGCTCTTGCCAGTCGTTGCATGGCCAGTGTCAGTGACTGCTCTGACAGCTGGGTTAACCGTTGCGTACGGTTTTGATAACGTAGAAAAATCTCACCACCTGCTGCAACATTAAGTGAGCGCATGCGTGTGGGATCAAGGGCCGGGTCAGTGAGTGTGACGTTGATATTGTTTTTATGGGTTTGAAATTTACTCAGCAAGTCGGTGACGGCTTCACTATGTGGATCGTGTGGATTGATAAATACTTCTACATCAAGCGGATCTACAAGTAGCGAAACTGAGGCAATGGATTGTGGTTTAAGGGTGTGATGCGACAACTCTGTCATATCTTTGCGTGCGTAAAGACGATTGCCAAGTGCAACAACCATGGCAAAGCAGATGACAATTAACCCGGTGCGCAATAGTGCAGGGGATAATAGCGATTTTGATGAGAAGCGCTTCGGGTTTGCTTCGCGTCGGTTGCCTGACTCATGCTTCATAGTGACGCCCCCGCACCCGCTGTGCATCAAATCGCCACACACCAAGGGTGAGGAGAATACCCGTGATAGCAATGAAGTAAATCACGTCTCTTGAATCCAGCAAGCCCTGCATAAAGCTGTGTAGATGGGCTGAGGGCGATGCAAATTGAAGCATGCCATTGCCAGAGGTTGCCGCTGCCAGCCATAGTAATATCATAGTGACAAAGCTCGCAAAGGCAGCCAATATAGGTTTGTTCGACAGCGATGAATAAAATAGTGTTAGTGCGGTTATTGTAGAAATGAAGAGCAATAATCCCGCGCCGGCGGTTGCTAAGTGTGTGATATCAAGATCTATATCGAATGAAAGGATCGCGAGTAATACTGTGCTAAGGGCAACGATTAAGTACTGGAACACAGTCGCACCAATGAACTTTCCAATCACAAACTGTGCAGCACTCAGCGGCAGACTCAAGAGCAGGTTGTAGCGGTTGGCTTGTTTATCACCGGCGATAAGGTGCATGCATAGCAACGGTGTTGCCACCATAAAAACGATGCTGACGGGGGCCAGAAAATGCACGATCAGATAACTCGATAGACCGCTCTCTGATACTTGCCGGGTGGCGTCGGCCTGTAGTGCAATGTATCGTTCTACCGCCGATAAAAATAACCAGCCAAACAGTAACTGCAATAATCCCGCTGCCAGCCAGGCAAACGGCGATCGCAACATGACTCTGAGTTCGTGCAATGCAATTTGGGTAGTCATTGGTCAATACCGTTACTGTCTGCAGTAAAATCACTCGATGGGCCCGGCTTGGCCTGCTCTGTAGCACCGAGTTGACGAAACAAGGAGTCGAGATAGTTGTCGGTTTTAGTCATACTCAGAATTTTCTGACCGCGTGAAACGAGCAGGGTGTTGAGGTGCGCTGCTGTCATGCAGCTGCCTGTTACCATCCAGTGATTTGATTTTATACGGCAGGCGGCCAGCAGCCCTGGCAGTGCAGCAACATCTATCTCGTTGCTGCCTGCAAGCTTCAGATCGAATGTGGCATTACTGCTATTTGATAGCAGATCGATCGATGAATCCAAAATACTGTGTCCCGAGTGAACCAGCAATACCCGGTTACAGACTGCGCTGACCTCAGACAAACTATGTGATGAAAATATGGTGGCTTGATCTGGGCTCAGTGTGCTTATCAGATAACGCATTTCGATCAGCTGTACCGGATCAAGCCCGTTAGCAGGTTCATCAAGGATCAGCACTCGCGGGCTGTGAATCATGGCTTGCGCAAGATTAACGCGCTGTTGATAGCCGCTGGATAGATTGCCGATCACACGCTGTCTTACCTCTCCCAGGTTGCAACGCTCGACGACGTTGTCAATCGCACTGTTGATCTTCGTCTTCGGAATTCGTCTCATAGTGGCGATAAACTTGAGAAACTCGATCACCCGAAATTCAGGATAGATGGCAGGTTTGTCTGGTGCGTAGCCAATATCCATGCGGGCTGCCAGCGGGTTTTGATACAGCTCATTGTTACCAATATGAACGCTGCCACGCTCAGGTGCCATTGCGCCAGACAATGCTTTGAGCAAGGTCGATTTACCCGCGCCATTAAGTCCTAATAGTCCCAGCGTGTCGCCGTGATGGAGGGTAAAAGAGATGCCAGACAGTATCTGTGTCGGACCATAGCGCAGATGAAGATCTTCGGCCTGCATGGCGAGAGATTGCTGCGTTGGTTCACTCTTTAAGGCGGGGGCCAGGGGGGCGTCCCAATCAGATGAATTTTCAGTCCATTCGTCTGCGCTGCCGACGTTGATTTGCGGTACAGACCTTTTGCGGGCTTTATATGGAGTGATGGGGTCTTGAGTGTCAGTCTTCATAGGACCGTTCATGGGACCGTAAAATTATAGTTGTTTTGTCCACTCTGCTCTCTCAGGCCTGGCGCTAAATCCCTGGCTCGCTGGCCTAACGGATATATTGAAACGTTGTACCTAATTTATAGTCGATGGTGGGCGGAAGTGGTGTGTTCCCCGGTGTTTATTTGCAGAGAGCTCAGAGTGAGTGCAGCCCGGCGCTGCAGGTGGGCGCTGATTTTCGATCAGGCACAAAAAAGCCCGGCGAACCGGGCTTTCAGAACAACACAAACGAAGCGAAAATTATTTGATTTTAGCTTCTTTGTAAGCAACATGCTTTCGAACGACCGGATCAAACTTTTTGATTTCCATCTTTTCGGTCATAGTGCGCTTATTTTTAGTAGTGGTGTAGAAATGGCCTGTACCAGCGCTGGACACCAATTTAATTTTGTCTCTCATGCTTCGCTCCTTGGGCTTCGTTTACGAGTAACTAACAGATTTAACGGATACTTTCCGGCTGACTACACTTTTTCGCCGCGAGTACGCAAATCTTTCAGCACGTCGTCGATGCCTTTTTTATCAATAATTCTCATGCCTTTTGATGACACGCGTAACTTTATGAAGCGTTTCTCCGCTTCAACCCAGAACTTGTGGGTGTGAAGATTAGGAAGAAACCGCCTTCTGGTTCTATTTTTAGCGTGAGAGACGTTATTCCCACTCATCGGGCGTTTGCCGGTCACCTGACAGATTCGAGACATGTGCTTTGCTCCGCACTTACATTTGATACACAGAACCGCTTATTATAAGAAGGATTTGCTGTTATTGCCAATACTATTTTGTAGTTCGACCACATTAAGTTGATATGAGCCACTCTGAAACCGTTAATTTGGATGTTTTGAAGGTGGAGCTCGATGCTCTGGGTCTGAACTTGTTCAGCGTTTTTAGTGCCAGAATGCTCGCAACGTCGGTACCGGGCTTATCTTTGCCGGAAAATACGCAAAGTTTACTGCTGATAGGCAACACTGGTCCTCTGATGTGGAAGTTAATGCCGCAACGCTACTTTGAACAGAAGCATCCGGTGGATCAATACGCAACCGACTGTGTGACCCGGATGTTGTCCGCGAAATGTTCAGATCAGCGCTGGAGCCTGCTGTTCCCGAATAACACGGATGTGAATGTCCCGCTTCAAACCCTGGGGGCTTTAGCGGGTTGGCATTGTCCATCGCCGCTCGGCATCGGCATTAATCCGCGTCACGGCTTATGGTTTGCGTACCGGGCTGTGGTGGCAATCGATAGTGAGTTCGATGAGTCAGATTTGACCGCAAATGATATTGCTGTATCTGAAAGTGAATCGCCCTGTTTAAGTTGTCCTGACAAGCCGTGTTTGTCAGCCTGTCCCGCGGATGCCGTTTCGATTTCGACGTCACCGAATATGAAGGCCTGTGTGGCGTATCGGTGTGAGCCGCAGTCGAGCTGTGCCAGCAGTTGTCTGGCAAGGCTGGCATGCCCGATTGCATCTGAGCATCGTTACACGGAAGAGCAAATCGCCTTTCACTATGACCGGTCATTGCTGTCAGCCAGGCAATGGGTTGCTAGCCCGGATTATTCATGATGATGACGGCATCTCACTTGATCTTTGATTCCACAGCGAATTTTTTCTTTTTGCAATTATCAATAAGTATTCGACGCAAGAAGAAAATCCACAGTGAAATCAAATCTCTACGCGATAGGCTCGCCACATCATGAATAATCCGGGCTAGGTGATTGTTTTGACGTGGATTTTGTTAAAGAGTAAATCTGTTACTGTTAGCGAATTTTTATAGTCAATTTCCGATATCGGATCTGAAGGCCAATAAACGATGGATAAAGTTTTTCTCACCGCTCTGCGCACTACCCCTGTGATTGGTATATACGATTGGGAACGTGAGATCCGCCAGAACGTTGCGATAGATCTTGTGATGGCAACAGATATTGCCCGCGCTGCAGAAAACGATGATATTCAATACACGTTGAACTACAAGAGCATATCGGATCGGGTGATTGAGTATACCAATGACAGCAGTTTCGGCTTGATCGAAACGCTGGCTGAAAAAATTGCCGCCATAGTCAGAACTGAATTCAATGTGCCGTGGGTGAGAGTCACCGTTCATAAACCTGATGCCATTGAAGCTGCCAGTGATGTCGGTGTGACTATCGAGCGTGGCA
>CALGJU010000263.1 GCA_937928685.1 uncultured Granulosicoccaceae bacterium | reverse complement strand
ACAAACCAAAGAAGCCCGCTTGCGGCCGCCACACTGCAGAAGATGGGCTACAGCAAGGTGTATAACTACGCTGACGGATTCCCGGCCTGGGTAGAGGCCAGCCAGCTGGTTCAGTCCAGTGATGAACTGGTGGGATCGATGCTGTATCGAAAACCTGTACAAGTGAAACAAGGTGTGTGGTCCGCAATAGGCGCGACGGCACCTGCCACTTATGAAAATTCCGGTCATAACAACAACCTCTCTTTTGTTGTCGGTACCGAGTCAGTATTGGTGGTGAATGCCGGTGATAACTACCTGCTAGCACAATCGCTACATGATGAGATCCGACAAGTCACTGATCTGCCGGTGCGTTATGTTGTGCTCGAGAATGGTCAGGGGCATGCCATGCTGGGGATGAATTATTGGCAGCGCAACGGTGCGAAGATAATTGCACAAGTTGATACTGCGGCAGTAATAAAGGAGCGAGGTGACACTGTGCTTCAGCGTATGCGTACTCGTAACCGTGATAAGTCTATGGGCACCGAACTGTCACAGCCTGATATTACTTTTGAAGATAGCTATCACCTTGATCTTGGTGGTCTGGCAGTGGAAGTATTGAGACTTGGTCCTTCGCACAGCCCCGGTGATACTCAGGTATGGCTTCCGGAAATGAAACTGATGATTGCCGGTGATATGGCGTTTCATGAGAGGCTGCTACCCGTGTTTGACGACAGTGATACCGCTGGCTGGATAGAAACCTGGAAGTCTCTGGAGGCGTTGCAACCGGAAATTATTATTCCCGGACACGGTCATCCGACAACTATAGAGGTGGTTAAGAAATGGACGATTGACTACCTTGAGTATATGCGCTCTGAAATCGGTGTGATTTTAGACAATGGTGGCTCATTGATTGATGCCTACAAGATAGATCAGTCAGCCTATTCACATCTGGACACCTTTGACGAGTTGTCAGGGCTTAACGCCGACCGGATCTATCGTGCAATGGAATTTGAGTAGTTGTCAGGCTGATCGCGAAAATAGCGATGATGTGCCTTCGATCAGTATTTTCAGTCCGATGCGTGCACCAATACATATACTGATAAAGGCGATGGGTGCAGACAGTGCCATAGTTGACATGGCCGACACGCCTTGACCTATGGTGCAACCTGCAGCCATTACCCCGCCTGTGCCCATGAGAAATGCACCGCTCAGGTGTCTGCCAAGTTCTCTTGCATCATCACATGCCTCCCAACGGACATCGCGGGTCAGGTTGGCGGCGATTGCCGAGCCCGCGACAACACCAATCACCAGCCCTACGCCGTAGTCTGGAACAGAGCCGGTCACTGCTATCAGGCTGAACAGTACTTCACCAGGAGGCAGCACATAAGAGGCCGACTCAATTTGTACTTGTCTGAACATTACGGTGCTTAAAAAACTGGTCGCAAGCCATCCGGCTGTCACACACAGGCCGATGATACTGCCGGTGAATATACTGCGTTTGTCGGCTCGAAATTCAGCGGATGAGAAGATCCAATACAATAATGCAACTGCCATTATGACCGCGATAGAAAATGGTGATGAGAACCCGCTGATTCTTTCAATAATGGATGCTATCGATTGACTGCTGCTAAGCTCGATAGACAGAGGCTCCAGCACAGACACACGTAAGCTGCCTATTAAGCCTTTCTGGGCCGTGAGTGCCGCAAGCCCGATAGCCACCACGACGATCAATGATCGTATGCTGCCACCTCCGAGCCTTACCAATGCGCCGAAGCCACAGGTTCCGACCAGTGCCATGCCGATACCAAACATTATCCCGCCGATCACGTATCCAGTAAGTGCGAAGTGGGGGCGAAGATAAAAGCTCTCATCAATATTGATGTTGCCTGAAGCAATTAACGCCTGTGTAGACAAAAGGGCGACCGTGGCGGCGAGCACCCATGTGCGTAGTCCGCGGGAATCATCTGCATACCAATGACGTTCCAGTGCTGATAGTGTGCAGAAGTGATTCCATCGGGCAACTGCACCGGTGATAATGCCAACGAGAAGGCCAACCGCAGGCAGTAACCAGGGGGATTCGGTTAGCACAACAGTTGGCTGCGGTGCATCAGGTTTTACGCACCGGCTTGCAGAACAGGTCGTACAGTGATTCGATGATGGTGCTGACGTCTTTATCGGCAATGCGATAGTAGATGAGTCGGCCTTCGCGTCGGGTGACGACCAGATTGTCCAGGCGTAGCCTGGCAAGTTGCTGGGAGACGGTTGCCTGGGGTAGCTGCACGGTCTGCTCGATTTCAGAGACTGACATTTCTTTCTCAGTTAGTAAACAGAGAATCAGCAGGCGGGTTTCGTGTGACAGTGATCGCAGCAATTTGCTTGCCTTGGCCGCTTGCTCCATCAGAGCATCGACTTCGGCGGGCGATGCATTGGCGCTGAGTTTTGGCAGCATCATGAATCCAGCTTCGCAAGCATTTTACCGAGCAAAAACCAGAAGTGCTCATCACCCGGATAACCCACCAGACGATCTATCTCACGCTGCTCGTGAACCAGGATGAAAGTGGGGGTGACTGTCGCGGGTGTGATGTTCTTATATTCCGCTGGCATGGGGTGACCAAGTTGCAGGCTTCGCAAAGGTGCTGTACTACCTTCTTCAGTGTTCGGATAAGCAGGCCCGATTTCAGCATGAAACTTTTTGCAGTACGGACAATCGTCAGATTCGACGATCAGTAGTTCGGCAGCCAAGAGGGGGCTGGATATCAGGCAGATCGTGCTTAAAGTGGCGGCCCGGATAAATTCAATAATTTGCATGTATCGATGGTACACAATCAACAGCCCTTGCTCAATTACCCCGACAGGTATTTGTGGCTATCTTGCGGGTTTACGTCAGTATTCTTCGGATTTTCGTACAGGTTTCCCGGAATTAAAGCTTAATCTTTTTTTCTGTACCATTGGGGTGAGTACATTAGTACCCGAACGGTAGTTCGATCCATGACGAGACGACGCATCACATGAAAAACTCATCGAATGTATTTCCGCGCCACTGCCATAGTGATCTGCCGGTTCTGGCGGGCGGTGAGGGGTGTTATTTGATCGACAGCACAGGTAAGAAATACCTGGATGGCTCTGGAGGGGCTGCGGTGTCATGTCTGGGCCATTGTGATCGTGAGATTATTTCTGCGGTTAAAAGCCAGCTTGATACAGCTGCGTTTGCACACAACAGTTTTTTCACCAGTGAACCGGCTGAAGCACTGGCGCACTTGCTGACGAGTAATGCACCGGCTAATTTAAGTCGGGTTTATTTTGTGTCCGGTGGATCTGAGGCTGTCGAGGCGAGTCTTAAGCTCGCACGGCAATATTTTGTTGAAAAGGGTCAGACAAAAAAACATCGGGTCATAGCACGCCGGCAGAGTTATCACGGCAATACCATTGCGGCGCTGGCGACGGGCGGCAATGAATGGCGTCGCGCCACCTTTGCGCCAATGCTGCCTGAAACATCCCATATCTCACCGTGTTACGCCTATCGCGATAAACAAGCAACTGAATCAGACACGGCGTATGGATTGCGTGTTGCACAGGAGCTTGAAGATGAAATTTTAAGATTGGGAGCGGACCAGGTGATGGCCTTTGTAGCGGAGCCTGTAGTAGGTGCTACCCTGGGGGCGGTGGCAGCGGTTGACGGTTACTTTACAAAGATACGTGAGATATGTACTCGATATAATGTGTTGTTAATACTGGACGAAGTGATGTGCGGTATGGGGCGTACGGGTAAGTTATTTGCCTGCGAGCATGATGCTATTCAGCCGGACATTGTCACGATTGCTAAAGGTCTGGGTGCAGGCTATCAGCCGATCGGCGCGATGCTATGTACGGATGAGATCTATCAAACCATCAGTAGCGGCAGTGGGTTCTTTCAACATGGGCATACTTATCTTGCGCATCCTACCGCTTGTGCAGCCGGGCTTGCGGTGCTGAGAGCACTGCTTGATCGCGACTTGATAACACGATGTGAACAACAGGGTGATAAGTTGCTGACATTGTTACATGAAAGATTTGATGATCATGAATATGTTGGAGATGTTCGCGGCAAAGGATTGTTTCTCGGGGTGGAATTAGTCCGCGATAAAAAAACCAAAGAGGCGTTTGATCCGTCTTTGGCATTGAACAAAAAAATTAAGAAAGCAGCGTTTGAAACGGGGTTAATCTGTTACCCGATGGGTGGCACTATCGATGGCAAGTCCGGTGATCATATATTATTAGCGCCGCCGTTCATTATTAGTGATGATCAGATCGGAGAGCTGGTGCAGAAGCTTGCGACCGCTGTGGATCTTGTTTTAAATGATGCTGTGGTTGCGTAGACTTGCGCGCCAACGTTGCATACCGATTTCATCATACTTACTTACAACAGAATGCGAATATTATGAGTGGTTCTACAGAACACAAACTAATTGTTGTCACTGGAGTGAGTCGTGGCTTAGGTCGAGCGCTTACTGACGGTTTTATTGCGGCGGGCCACACCGTCGCAGGTGTAGCTCGTAATCGATCTGCAATTGATGAGCTTAGTGCACAGTACCCGGCACCGCACCGCTTTAATGTAGTAGATCAGGCGGAGCCTAAAGAGATAGCAGAATGGGTGGCGTCAGTGATCGCTGATAAAGGCGCACCGGATTTACTGATCAATAATGCTGCCACGATCAATACAAATGCTCCGCTATGGGAGGTGCCTGATAGCGAGTTTTCTGATGTCATTGATATAAATATCAAAGGCGTTTTTCATATGTGCAAACAGTTTTTACCTGCAATGATTGAACGCGGAAGTGGTGTGATTGTGAACCTCAGCAGCGGTTGGGGCAGATCAGTGGCCGCTGACGTCGCGCCTTATTGCGCCAGCAAGTGGGCCATTGAGGGCATGACGCAGGCATTAGCAGAGGAACTACCAAAGGGGTTGGCTGCAATTCCGTTAAACCCCGGCGTGATCAATACCGATATGTTGCAAAGCTGTTTTGGATCGGGAGCTTCACATTACGATACCGCAGATAGTTGGGCTAAAACAGCAGTTCCCTTTCTATTGGAGCTTGATGCCTCTGCGAACGGTATGGCGCTTACTGCGCCATAATAGTGGGCTCAGAAAATTTGCTAAGCGTGCGGCCTGGCCAGCTTTTGCACTTTTTCCCAAACATGAGCCTCGATGGTGACTTCTGTTACGGATGTGCGTTGTGAGCCTGGTAGTCTTGCTCCCGGCTGTTCATCAATGGCGCTGGAAAGTGTATCAAGTCGATCCCAGAACTGATCACCTGAATAGACTTCAGGATCAAGGATGAAGTAGAACTGACCGAGATTGTGTGGCTCGCCTTCAGGGGCTTTTAATGCGCTTGAGTTAACCGAGTTAACGCCACCAGTGACGGCCGCTGCAAGTATCTCTGCCATTAAGCCAAAGCCATAGCCTTTGTAACCCCCCGTTGAAACCAATGACCCTTTTAATGCTTCGTGCGGGTCTGTGGTGGGATTGCCTTCATTGTCGATTGCCCAGCCGAGAGGGATGTCTTCTCCTGCTGCTGCCGCCATGGTGATTTTACCGAGTGCGATGGCGCTGGTGCTTTGGTCAAACTGGAATTTTACACCGCCGTCTTTAGCTGGAATTGCCATAGCGATCGGGTTGGTGCCGAGCACTCGTTTGGTACCACCGGGCGGTGATACCACGGCAGAGGCATTCGTCAGGCCAATGCCGATATAGCCGGC
>CALGJU010000262.1 GCA_937928685.1 uncultured Granulosicoccaceae bacterium | reverse complement strand
AGGCAGATTTACTCACCGAGATATACTTGCCATTGGAGTAAGGCATCTGCGTAGGTGGGTGTGATGGCTGCGTTGAGTCCATGGCAACGCAGCCACCATTTGTGATTTTTTTTCGCTATTCTTCGTAGCGGCAAGTTGTTTGAAGGGCCTCATTCCATCCCCAGCCACCAGGGCCGTTAGGTCGGCATCGATCTTCTGGTTGGTAAGTCGTCGTATTGCCAGCGGGTGGGCAAGATTCTCCAGTGACCGTGTTGTAGCCCCAGCCGTAGTTGGATCCGATCGACGCGGCAGTGTAATCACAATTTGCATTGATTGGTGCGACGGTGCATGTCTCGCTACCATTCCAACCGATACCGTCTCCATCAAAATCGGCACAGTAACCCGTTGCCCGCAGAGGTGTGTTGTTGTCTCTGTAAAAGCAATGAGAGAATTTTTCAATCAAGTAATCGTTATCGCTATTACGGGTTGTATCATCTACCAATATATAGCCATTCTCGGTGGTATAGCCTCCCGAATTAAAATTTACCTGCAATCCGGTTTCAAGGTTTCCAAACGCTTTTACCTGCCAGCCGCGCGTGTACAGGTGGGCAGTGACATCACTTAGATTCTCCAGATTCGAATTGGCCGGTATTACATCGTCGGTAAGAAAAGTGATGTCGTATCTTTCTCTGCTGTATGCGTTGTTGGTGTCGGCGGTGGGTGAACGCGCACGACGGTAGCGATCACAGCGTATTGTTTGATTGGCAACATCTTCTCGATTCCATGCGAGCCCGGTTCCTCCGTAGTCGCTTCTTGTTTTGGCCAAATAGTGTGTCTGCCCGATAAAACGTGCCGAGGTGACGTAGCACGATTGCTGCCCGTTCCATCCCCAGCCGCTATCAAGATCAACATTGACACATTGTTCAGAGGTGATAAGAGGTGCCGGTAACTGTCCAGTGGCAAGTCTCGCGTCCGCTGATGCAACGAACGGGGCATAGGAGAATGTCAAAACAGCTGCGAGGAGGGTCTGAATTTTTAAGCGAGGTAGCATCGTCAGCATAGCAAGTGAGTCCGATTTATTGTGTCATGACAAATATAAACCACTATTGCACGTTTAGCAAATGCCAATGGGGTGTCGATTGACATCGACGAGCTTGATCGATTCGCTCGATCAATTGCCGCCGTAGTGAAAGTGTCGTGGCAGCTGTCAGGTAGGAATTGCCATAGGCATTAGATTAACGCCGGTTGCAAGCGCCGTAGACGAAGGTAATCTACGCGACATGCTCGTTCTATCATGAATATCGGCGCGAAGTAATATCGGCGCGAAGTCAATTTGCGGAAAGCTAGTCACTGAAACGCAATGGGTGTCTCAGGGAACGAGAATACGTTGATAGTCACCTTTCGTTCGCAAGGTAATTTTTACTGTGGCCTTGGTTCTGTTTTCCCAGTACCAACCGTGTTTTCCGTCAAATGCCGCTGTGAGGGTTCCGGAATCAGCGGTGATACCCGTGCCTTGTTTGTAGCTGATTTCCTGAGATTCATCTTCCCCGTGGGTATCGTGGTAGACAGCAGCGCCGTTAGCGCTCCAGTCGTACTCTGCAACAGTGCCCTTATCCATTACCAGTTTGGCTTCAATGCCTGTGTTGGCCGGTATGGCTAATTCTACTTCATCCTTCCATGAGTGGTTGTTTGTGGCGATAGTCGTGGTTGATTCTGTAGCGGTGTCAGCCTGTTCATCGTCATGTGATGAGTGACGTCGCGCTTCTTTAAATTCACCCATTGAGGTTAAGCCAAGCTTTTGTCCGACACCGGTTGGATCATACCCATATTCGGCAGGGAGCCAGAATAGGAGCAGAATGGCAAACGCGATCAGGGCTGCGATAACGGTAGAAACCAGTAAGCCGCCGCGAGTTGCGCCGACAGTCTGGCTATGGCTGTGATGTGGTTTTTGCTCTTCAGAAGCCATCTGGATAGAAACCTGTCTTTGTGGTGGATGTGAGAGGTGCGGTCATCATTTAATTTGTCAGGAGTAGTCGGCAAGGAAAGCGACGCATTGCATTCCGATCAAAAAGAAACCCGCGGTCAGTAGCAAAAAGTTAGCGGCATATGCCTGGCGCATAAAGGACGCGGTGGCTCTCCAGTGGCGCATGAACAGCAAAATTAACCCGAGCGCTAATAGCTGTCCCAGCTCAACCCCGATGTTGAAGGCTAGCAGGTTAGGCACCAGTCCATCAGATGACATCTCGTAGTCGAGAATTTTTGAAGCCAGTCCAAAGCCGTGCAACAGTCCGAAAATAAAAGTCATGATCTTCGTGTTGGGTTGAATGCCGAACCAGAGCCTGAAGGCACCAAGGTTATCAAGCGCTTTGTAAACCACTGAAAAGCCGATGATCGCATCAATAATATGCAGGTTTATGCCAAAATTGAAATACACTCCCGTCAGCATAGTGATCGAGTGACCCACGGCGAACAGGGTAACGTAGGTGGCAATCTGTTTGAAGCCGAACAGAAAAAATATAACACCGAACAAGAATAAAATATGATCGTACCCGGTCACCATGTGCTTGGCGCCAAGATACATAAACGGACCAATATTCGTCCCGCTGATCTGTTGGATATATCCCTTGTCACCCTGGGCAATAGCATGCGCAAGTGCACCATCGCTCCAGAGAGTGACAGCAGTTGCCACGGCAAAAAATAAAAGTACTATTTTGCTAAGAGGTAGACCCCTCATGGTGCGTTCAACTCTTTTTCTTAAAGGTTGATGTTATGTTAGTCGAATTGTGACTATGGATATATATTAGTTTGAACAGATAAACACGGATGATTCGGTGGCGGCCCACGCTTTTGAATTAGCGGTAGCACCACAAAACGGGGCCAGGCCTAAGGAGAGCTAAGCATCATTGTGGATGACCACTAACACTCGCCAACAGACTGCTTAGATTCAGCGCTATTGCCAGCGGTATTAGAAGGCATCTACGAAGGCAATTACAGAAAAATGCCTGATGATGCGGAGGCATACGTTAGCTGCTTATCTCCAGTTAAATCCATATT
>CALGJU010000261.1 GCA_937928685.1 uncultured Granulosicoccaceae bacterium | reverse complement strand
ACCTTATGACCTGTCGTTTTTAGCCTGCAGCCAGGGCGGCGTCAAACTCAGGAATGGCGTCAAATAAGTCAGCTACCAACCCGTAATCAGCCACCTGGAAGATCGGAGCTTCTTCATCTTTATTGATTGCCACAATGACTTTACTGTCTTTCATACCGGCCAAATGCTGAATGGCACCAGAGATACCGACGGCAATATAGAGATCAGGAGCCACCACTTTACCCGTTTGCCCCACCTGATAGTCATTCGGAACAAAGCCCGCATCAACTGCTGCACGTGAGGCACCGACTGCAGCGTTCAGCTTTTCAGCCACAGACTCCAACATCGCAAAGTTTTCACCGTTCTGCATGCCGCGACCGCCAGAGATAACAATAGACGCACTGGTCAGCTCGGGACGATCAGATTTAGTCAATTCCTGACCAATCCAGCTCACTTTGTCATTTGCTCCTGCTCCGGAGATCGATTCAACCGATGCTGTACCACCCTCTGCATCAACCGGGTCAAATGCTGTCGCTCTCACGGTAATTAGCTTTGATGAGTCAGTGCTTTGCACAGTCATCATTGCATTGCCTGCATAGATCGGACGTACGAATGTATCTTCCGACACCACATCGGTGATATCAGAAATACCGGCAACATCAAGCTTTGCAGCCACGCGAGGCATTACATTTTTACCGCTGGCAGTATTGGAAAATAAAATGTGCGAGTAATCCCCCGCCATGCCGACCACAAGTGGCGTGAGATTTTCAGCCAGATGATTGGCATAGGCCGCATCATCACAGCTTAATACTTTACTCACTCCTGACACTTTAGCGGCTTGTTCCGCCACTCCACCACAGTCTTGCCCTGCCACCAATATCACCACATCACCACCGATCTTCTGCGCGGCGGTCATCACATTTAAAGTAGAAGGTTTGAGTTCACTGTTGTCATGATCTGCAATCACTAATGTAGTCATAGTTATATTACCTTCGCTTCATTCTTTAATTTATCCATAAGTTCAGCTACCGAGCCGACTATCTCACCGGCTTTACGCTGCTCCGGCTCTTCAACCTTCACAACTTTAAGCCCGGAAGAAATATCCACTTCCAGTTCCGCTGGTGTCAGTACGTCAAGCTGCTTCTTTTTTGCTTTCATAATATTGGGCAGTTTTGCATAACGAGGTTCGTTCAAGCGCAAATCCGTGGTGATCAGCGCTGGAAGAGAAACCTCAATCGACTCTAATCCGCCGTCTACTTCACGAGTAACCTTCATCTTGTCGCCATCAATACCCACTTCCGATGCGAATGTGGCTTGCGGCCAGTCCATCAGGGCGGCAAACATCTGACCGGTCTGATTGCTGTCATCGTCAATGGCTTGTTTACCGACAATCACCAAACCAGGCTCTTCCCGTGCGGCAATCGCTGCCAGTAACTTGGCAACCGCCAACGGGTGCAACTCTTCTTCCGTCTCTACCAGAATACCCCGATCAGCGCCCATCGCCAGCGCGGTTCTAATCGTCTCCTGCGACTGACTTACTCCCATTGAAACTGCAATGACTTCGTCCGCCTTGCCTGCTTCCTTGATTCTGAGCGCTTCTTCTACCGCGATCTCATCAAATGGGTTCATCGACATTTTAACGTTTGCCAAGTCAATCCCTGTACCTTCAGCATTGACTCTTGCTTTCACGTTGTAGTCGAGAACCCGCTTCACAGCGACCAGTATTTTCATGTGACATTATCCCGCTAATAAAATAGTTACAACAAAACTTATCTAATGTAGCCCACCCAGGAGCCTGTGTCCGTAATCGCAACGACGCCGCCTGCCGATTGCACGACCCGCACCGGTTATCGCGCGTTTTAAAGCCGTCTATCAGGCACTTACACTCAACGGCATGGCCGAATGAGTCTTTGCAGCCGAGAGTCGCAATAGTCTCTTCAGGCCGGTATTTTCACCCACAATTCAGCCATAAACCAGCACTACTGCAACTGTATTTGCCCGCTGATACTGACACTAATTTTCGATTCGCCACCTTCCACCGCCGGTGCACTTTCAAGTGACCTGGACATTCCAGCGGCCTGTGTCTGCTGCATTCGCATTCTGGCCGGATTCCGCCCACCAGTGTTGATATTTATCTGCATCACCCTGAAGGATTGTGCGCCCATATTCTCCTGAACAATTGCTGCCCGATGCTTGAAATTATCCAGCGCCTCCCGAATTAGATTATCCTCTATCTGTTTTCGGGTTTCATCACGAGGCAGAAACTGCATGTGTTGTATTTGCAGTTTGCTCTGCAGCTTTTGCAGCGCCTCTTTGATCTGTTCAAAGTCTGAACCCTGCACTTCAACCGTCTGCGAGGAACGCCAACCCACTATCCGATTCTGCTCATACTTCGGGTAGGTGCTATAGTTTTGAGTTTTGCTATCAATAAGCTCGTAGGGTTTGAGCTGCTCCAACGCCCATGCCATATCCTGATTGACGCGTTCGGCCAGCGCTTTCGCGTCACGGTCTTCGTGTTCAACACGCAAATGCACCACCATCAGATCGTTGATCACCTCACCTTCGGCGCTGGCTTGCAGTGTGTATTGGTCATAAATCGTATCACCACTTTCTGCACTCATAGACTGTCCACCCACCATCAACAATAAGGAGCAAGAAAAACAAACCATTACTCTAATGAATCGATGCATCTCTTTATGATTCCTCATTCATTACCGTGAATCTTTGCCCTGCGTTTACCGTTCCAATATCGCAGTAACACCCATTCCACCGGCAGTACACACAGAGATCAATCCTTTACCACCGTTGTTTTCGTCAATGATCTTGCCGAGGGTGGCCATAATTCTCGCGCCGGTTGCAGCAAACGGATGGCCCACCGCAAGGCTACTACCTTTAACATTCAGCTTTGAACGATCAATACTGCCCATCGCTCCACTGCGTCCAAGTCGATTAACGCAATAGTCCTCAGACTCCCAGGCCGCCAAAGTACAAAGCACCTGTGCAGCAAATGCCTCATGAATTTCATAGAAATCGAAATCCTGCAACGCCATACCCGCACGATCAATCATGTCACTCACTGCTACCGCCGGCGCCATTAACAAGCCTTCGCCTTCGACGAAATCTACTGCTGAGGTCTGGCCATGGGAAAGGTAGGCAAGAATTGGCAATCCTCGTTCCCTGGCCCATTCTTCACTTGCAAGTAAAACGGTCGACGCCCCGTCAGTTAAAGGCGTGCTGTTGCCTGCGGTTAACGTGCCTGCATCTGATTTGTCATAAGCACGCCGTAAGCCGGCCAATTTTTCAGTAGACGTATCAGGACGCATATTGTTATCCCGCAGTACTTTATTGCAAGGGGTAATCAAGTCGTCAAAGAAACCTTCATTGTAAGCTGCAGCTGCTTTAGTGTGACTTTCATAGGCAAGTTGATCCTGCGCTTCCCGGGTAATACCCCAGCGCTTTGCCATTAATTCGCAGTGCTGCCCCATAGACAACAAGGTACGTGGTTCATTCACTGATGGCGGCAACGGCTTGAGTTCACCCGGGCCGAAGCCTTTTAACATTTTAAGTTTATCCATCGCAGAGCGGGCACGACCCAAGCCGACTAAGCGGCGCGAAAATTTCTTACCAAATACAATCGGCACATCACTCACCGTATCAGCACCGCCAGCAATCGCACAGTCGATTTGGCCGGTGGCAATTTTCGCTGAAGACATCAAGGCTGCCTGCAAACTGGTACCACAAGCTTGCTGAATCGTGGTTGCAGGGGTAAGTGGCGATAGTGCTGTGCTCAACACCGACTCGCGTGCGAAGTTCCAATCTCTTGTGTGACTAATCACTGCCCCGGACAGGACTTCATCAATCAGCTCACCCTTAAGATTGTATTTCTCGACTAAGCCATTGAGCGCTGTGACGAACATGTCCTGATTTGATAAATCAGAATAAGCCGAGTTAGAACGACAAAAAGGGATTCGAATTCCACCAACGACAGCAACAGGTCTGAGCGTATTATTCATAGTTTTTCCAGTACAGACTCAATTAACAACCGAGCTTAAGTAGTAAAGTGTAAGAGGTTTACTCTACGATTGCTTTGTTTTCATGTAGTGCATTGGACCACCTCTGAATGGCGCAAAACCAGTTCCAAAAATTATACCCGCATCCAATAAGTCATCATCTTCTACAATACCGTCTGCACTGCACGCTTTGCATTCTTCAAGAAACGGTTTCATCAAGCGCTCTGCCAGCTCGTCAATATTATCCATTTTCGCAAGCATTTCGTTTTGCGGCATCTCCCTCAACGGTTTGCCGTTAGACCACTGGTAAAATCCATGGCCTGATTTTTTACCCAGCGTGCCTGCCTCGACCATATTAGTAAGCCGGTCAACTGCTTTGCTGACGTCTTTACCACCGACGGTAGTGACCACGCTTTTGCATATATCAAGACCGACCGTATCAGCCAATTCAATCGGCCCCACCGGCATTCCAAAGTGAATCGCTGCGGCATCAATCTCTTCTTTGGATACTCCTTCGTCAAAAATATTCATAGCCTCGAGCATATAAGACGCTAACACTCGATTTACAAGAAAACCCGGACTACTTTTAACAGGCAATGGGAATCGGCCAATTTGCCCGCAAAACGCACTGCCGCGTTCGACCATGTCGCTCGAACTATTTTCTGCGTACACCACTTCAACCAATGGCATCTTTGCTACCGGGTTAAAAAAGTGCAGACCGATCAAACGCTCTGGCTTGCTTAACACAGATGAGAGCTCTTCTAATGGAATCGCTGACGTATTGGTGGCAAGCACGGCATCATCACGCATTCGCGCCTCTATACCACGATAGAGATCCTGCTTTGCTTCCTTGTTTTCAAATATTGCCTCAATGATGACATCCGCACGAGCTACCCCGTTGCCATCAACATCAGGTAACAGGCGGGCAAGCGTGGCTGACGCTTCGTGTTTACTGCGCGCCTTTTTCTTAAACAGTTTCTTTGCGCGCTGAATAGCAGGTTCAATGTATTTCATTTCACGATCTTGCAGAGTGACTTCCATACCTCTCAGTGCACACCAGGCAGCAATATCGCCCCCCATTACACCGGCGCCTATGACATGAACTCTTCGGCAGTTAAATTTGTCATTTTTACCAAGCCCTTTAAGCCGTTCCATCAAGTGAAATACACGCTGCAATCCACGCGCTTCATCACTGACCATTAGCTCGCCAATCTGAGTCGCTTCCGCTTCAAACATCGCATTGCGATCATCACGGTGTTCTTTCCACAGATCTATTATTTTGTAGGGACCGGGGTAATGATCAGGGTTGGCTTTTTTCTTAGTCCTGCCAATCATCTGGCCTGCCAGTACATTTCGGGCAGGGCCTGTATTGGTCATTCGCGCACTAAAAGACGCGCCTTTGAATTTTCTCTTTTTAATCACGGCACGACGAGCAGCCCAACGTAGGTTCGCATGCGGACCGACTACCTCGTCAATCATGCCAAGGCCGCGAGCCTGACGTGCACGGTACATTTTGCCGGTTAAAATTGCGGTCATGCCTTTCATACCGCCGACACGCTCGGTTAAACGAACCGTGCCACCCAACCCAGGCAATATGCCGAGCTTTACTTCCGGAAGACCAATGCGGGTATCGTCAGCATCAGTTGCGATAATGTAGTTACACGCCAGCGCTAACTCATAACCACCGCCCAGACAATGCCCGTCAACAGCAGCGACTGTGATAAACGGCAACGATTCAAGTTTGTGAAATACCGCCTGTCCCTGCTTCACTTTTTCAGTCACTGATTTCGCGTCAGTAAATTGTTCGAACTCGCGAATGTCAGCGCCGGCGATAAAACCCGCCGTTTTAGCCGATCGTATGACCAACCCGACTGGTTGATTGCTCTGAAGATGATCAAGGACGGTATCGAGCTCAGCCAGCGTTTCTTCACCGAGGGTATTGACCCGCTCATCTGCGCGATCCATTAATAACCACGCAATGCCATCATCATCAACGCTTAACTTCCAGTGCTTAAGATCAGGCAATGGATTTTCTGTCAGATTCTTTTGTGCTTCAGCGGGCATAGGATTGAGCCTTAGTATCGCTTAATTCGTAACAAGAGGGGCTTACCGGCCATGGATTCGGCCGGAATCTGTATTTTAGCAGGCTAAACAGCTGGTATTACTTTCGACAACAATTATCGTCTAATCGTAATTGTCGTTCGCCCAATAATTGCGCATGCGCCAGATAAGTGACAGTGAATTTCACCTATCGAATCCCACCAACGTACCGCTTACGGCAGAGTTTCAGAAATAGTGATCTTTAAGGGTCTTTGCTGGCGGCTTGTATCGACATTAGATATTTCAGTAAACAGATCTCCCGATTGGGCAATGGGATCCCCTGTTCTGGAAATTCTTGCGCCCACCGCCACCTCCGTAAACGCACTGAGTTTCATGCTGTCTATCATTGCCTGTGCATCACTTAGTGTCACGGTCAGTGGCAACTCGCCTAACGTATGTTTCACGACCGCAAGCGGCATAGGGGGCCCACTTACCGCCTTGGCATAAACAAATACCGCGGTGTCAGCTGGCAAATCATCAGCTAACCCTTGCTTCACATCGACCTCTATCACCAGAGACCCTGCGTTAGTGCCTGCATCAGTGGTTGTACTATTGTTGGTCGAAGCACCCGCTACCTGTTGCTTCGCATTGGCAATAAGTTGCTCCACTTCGCTGGCTGATTTCGGATCGGCACTCAGCAATGGCATTAACTTATTCCAAATACCAATCGCAGCTTCCGGATCACCGGCTTCATTGACCGCCATGCCATGCAGCCACAACCCTTGCGGATGATCTGGTCGCTGCTCCAGCGCACTTTTTAACAACGCCGCAGGCTCACCCAACAGACTGCCATCCTGAGTGAGCGCGATCGCATCGGCCAGGCGTATTTTCACATCAACGTTATTGCCGTCAATCTCAACTGACCTGCGCAACGCCACCGCTGCATCCTCATATTCACCCAGGGTAAGATGTGCGCGCCCCAACATGAACCAACCGCGCGCGTCCTCCGGATTCTGCTCTAACTGTTGTTTTATTCGCGTCACAATGTGCTGCATATCAGGCGCAGCCTGCTGCCCTGCGACAGCTTCAGGTGCCGCTACCCGATTGGCCGGATCAATCGCCGCAGGCGTACCCAGTGTTAAATAAAGCATGCCGGCGGCAATAGGAAGCACTGCCGCAAGTGGCCAGAACATCCACTGCCCTGAATTATCATTAGCAGGCTGGCCTGCACTTGCAACAGCGTCGGGCTCGATGTCCCGCGCAAGCCCTGCTTCCAGTCGCGCTTTTTCATCCTGATACTCATTGGCCGTAATCTCTCCAGCATCAAGCTTCAGTTTTAAATCACTGGCTTGCGCACGGGCAATGGCAACATTGGTATCAGTGCGACTGACCGCAACAGAAACTTCTTCCTTTCGATTAAAGACGGGAAGTAAAAGCGCCAGCACCGCTATAACAAGCAGTGCCGCAAGTAGAAAAAATAGAGCCAATGAATTTCCGGTTTAGTCTTGCGAGTCGAGTAGATTGCGTGCACGCGTGAGTGCCGCCTCATCTGGTGGGTTTACGGGTACAGAACGTTGTCTTTTTGCAGAGCGCAAAATAATCAGGAGGCCAAGTAAAAATAAACAAGCCGGGCCCACCCAAAGCAAAATAGTTCGTGCGGTCAGCCTGGGCTTATAAAGTACAAACTCACCATAGCGTTGCACCATAAAATCCAATATGTGAGATTTATCTTTACCTGCTTCGATCATGGTGAATATTTCACGTCGAAGGTCTACAGCAAGCTCAGCGTCTGAGTCAGCGATGTTCTGGTTTTGACATACCAGGCAACGCAGCTCCGTGACCAGATTATCAAACAAGGCTTCATCTTGCGCATTTTTAAATTCACGCTCTTCAAATGCTTGAACTGAAAAAGCCCAGAGCAGCATACAAAGAGACAATATGATTTTATTCATTAGCTCGCAGCCTTAAGCTCTGCTACCAGTGGCAACAGGGTATTTTGTAAATCAGCCGGAGCTACCGGGCCAACATGCTTGTATCGAACAATACCTGCTTTATCAATCACAAAAGTCTCTGGCGCGCCATAGAAACCCCAGTCAATCCCTATTCGACCAGACTGATCCACTGCCGTCAGTACATAAGGGTCACCCAGCTCACTTAACCATTGCATGGCAAGATCATCTTTATCTTTATAGTTAAGACCAACAATGTCCACCACGCCTTGTCGCGCCAGATCTACCAACAACGGGTGCTCGACCCGACACGATGCACACCAGGTTGCCCAGATATTTAACATCCAGACTTTGCCTTTCATTTGCTCTGGAGTGAAATCGCTACCGTCCTCACCAAGCACAGGCAATGAAAACGACGGTGCCGGCTTACCAATCAGCGGGGATGCGATATAGCTCGGGTCGTTGGCGAGCCCTTTATAAAGAAAGGCACCGATAACTACACAGACTA
>CALGJU010000260.1 GCA_937928685.1 uncultured Granulosicoccaceae bacterium | reverse complement strand
TAAGCAATCGTTCTATAGCATTGTCCTGCCACGTGTTAACTACATCGCCCGAACTGGCGCATAACCTTCACCAGTTGTTCGTGATTGATCGCCCGGCATATTTTGCCTACGGGTCGTAGCGTAGCGCGTTTAATACAGCTTCCTCAACAGCCTCTAGTCTTCGTTCGAGCAAAGGTAGCAGACGTTATCCAGCGCAGCGCCTATTCTAATGATGTCACCTGTCAGCTGGCCAACAATGCTTGCGTCGGTTAGTTTCATACCCAATATCTGACGCGGTACTTCAACTGCAGCTCTTAATGCTTCTTCCAGTTCAACCCCTACCTCGGAACATAGAAAACGGATTGCGTGTGTCAATTCAATATCAGCGCCGGCGAGGGTGCCATCATCGAGCGTCAGGCGGCCATTCTGGCGATGAATGTTGCGCCTGTTGAGTGTAAATGAGTCGAGTGTTGTTCCGGCTGTAGCCATTGCATCTGTTACCAGATAGCAGCGCCCGATCTTTGCTTTTATCATCCATGCTGTGTGAATTGATGCGGCGTGAACATGCACGCCGTCTGCAATCAGTCCAACTGAAAGTTCTTGCGCATTGAACGCCGCACCAACAAGGCCAGGTTCGCGGCTACCTAACTGACTCATAGCATTGTACAGATGGGTGACGCATCGCGCCCCTGCCTGCTGGTATGCCATGCAGGTTTTATAGTCTGCATTCGTATGGCCTAGTGCGACAATGACTCCGGCTTCACTTAAGGCGTGAACTTGGTTTATCGATACGTTTTCCGGTGCCAGCGTGACTTTTAATACTGGAAGGTCTTGAGCTGCTTGCAATAATAGATTCAAATCACTGTGTTGCATTGGCCTTATCAGATCTGCAACGTGGGCGCCTTTTTTTTCTATGGACAGATGCGGCCCCTCGAGGTGGAGACCTGCGATGCAGCCGGGCTTTGAATAGGTTATCGCCTTTACAGCGTCAATCGCTGCCTCAGTGGCCTGTGGCGTGTCTGTGATCAGGGTAGGGAGCAGGCAGGTGGTGCCTAATGTGCGATGGGCGGCTGCAATCACAGTCAGGGTATCAACGGAGGGATCGTCATTAAGCAACTTGCCACCGCCACCATTGACCTGCAAGTCGGCGTAGCCAGAACTGAGAATATCGCCGTTCAATTCGACCCGAACCACACTCGGCTCAAGCGTTTCATCAGGAACAATTGATGTGCAAACACCGTTTGTGAAAACCGCACTGTGATGCTTCAGCAGCCGGTGTCCATCAAAAATCAGTCCGCCTGTATAGGTGGTGTTCGCACCGTTCATTCTAATTTGCTTAACCTTATCTTAATGGCTGAATGGGTTTCTTTTGGATTGTCGCATACATTACCCAGCGCTGCGCCAGCGGCATTATTGGAGGTTTAGCGCGCTGATTAGCCAATCGGTGAAACGGATAAGATCTAATTACAGACACTTAATTACAGGCAGCAGGAATTATAGAATCCTAAAACACTCAATTGCTTAGCTCTCTCAAAAAATCCCGTGCCAGTGCAACGGCTCCATCAAGGGGCTCTGCTTTGGCAGCAACCACCGAAGTCTGCATGGCAGGGCTAAAATAACGTTTGTAATGACCTCCGATACCACCAGTCAGGCAAATGCTCTTTCCTTCTGACCAGCCAAGTTTCTGTAGTGTTTCATCGATCAATGATGCAGCTTGTCGCATAATAAGCAGTGCGTTGCTATCTTCTTGTGCTGCGTATTGTGTGACGGTTCGAGCGATCTGTGCTATTTCGGCTGATGGCGCGTGAGAGGCGTATGCAACAATAGATGCAGTGTCACCATGCATTTTTAATAGTGCTTCGGTCAATTCGGACTGCTCCTCTAACCCGTCAAATGCGTATAGTGTTGCTGTTAGTGCGCGCTTCCCAATCCAATGAGCGGAGGCGATGTCATCAAGCAGTGGGCCCCAGCCACCGACAAATTTTTGTTCACCGCTTTTTTGTGCGGCAAAGAAGGAGCCTGTCCCACAGTGTGCAACAAACCCGTCGTCCACACCGAGCGCTCCACGCAGAGCTGAGCGACGATCATCTTCTATTTTCATCTGTGGAAATGGCAGCGCCTGGCGGAGCCGTTCTGCGATTGTCGGGTCGACAACTCCGGCAATGCCCATATACGCTGGCTGATCGCGAACGGCATGTTCTGGAAGCGACAAACGATCGGCAAGTTGTTCTACTCCAGATAAAATTGAGCGCACTGTGCCATCAAAATCGGAGCAGGCATTCGCACTGCCCGAAACGACAGACTCATAACCTGAGTCTGAAAGCAGCGCCAGGCGGCACTTAGTGCCACCCCCGTCTATGGCCAGAGCGTGGTAGGTGTCATGCGGCATTGTAAATATGCCTATACGATATCTTCAAAAAATACATTGTTGTCAACCAGATGTTTATAGGCAGCTTAAACCCAACATTGGCGATGGTGTAGTGTTTATTACTGTCCCAAACGCGGCGGTAATGTCAAGATGTAGACAACACCCTCATAGTGCTATTCTCGGAAGAGAAAGGAGGAATGGCAACCGTATATAAGCTGCCTTTCAAAAGGAAACCCGAAGCACAAGCGAGCGGACCCAGCCCAGCACGTCAGGAAGCCCGAAGCGTGAGCGAGTGGACATACCCAATGATTTGACACCAAATTCTGGTGCCGTGCGATGCACACTGTGACCGCGATGCCTGTTATGCTATTAAGCGCATACTGGGTGTCAGGCTGCGTAACTAATTCAACAGGAAAAATTATGTTCAGTCACGTAATGCTCGGCGTCAACGACATGGATGCATCTAAAGCTTTTTATGATGCGCTGTTTGCTGTTGTGGGAGCGAAACCCGGAAAAATCGATCCTAAAGGCCGGTGCTTCTATTTTAAAGATGGTGGGGTGTTCATGCTTACTAGTCCAATCAATGGTGAGCCCGCGTGCAACGGCAACGGAAGCACCATTGGTTTTACTGTAGATAGTCCGGAGCAGGGCGACGCATGGCATGCTGCAGGTGTTGCCAATGGTGGAGTATCTATAGAAGATGCCCCGGGAATTCGAAATGCTCCATCCGGTGATATATACCTTGCTTACCTAAGTGACCCCGCAGGTAACAAAATTTGCGCCCTGCATCGTATATCCACTGACTAAGCACTATACCCCTTGAGTTCACTACCGTGGAAAACCCGACAGCGTGGGTGAGGAGTATCCAGCACGTCAGTGGACTCTTGTTTAAGTTGTGTGTTGAGTGTTGATCAACAAGTACAGTGAATACGCTTTATGTATGTAGTAACCCGTTAATCCACACATCCGCTGGAGAGCATCAGCGCAAGCGCATCTGCCAATGAACTCTAGCGAACAACACAGCGCAGTAGGCAATACATTGTTCGCATGCAACTAAACATCACGGTAGCGTAAGCCAAAAAGCCACGAGACAAAGTCACGTGGCTTTTTATACTTTCATGTCCAAGAATAAGCAGTATCGGATGCATGCCAACCCAATGCATGTTGCGACTTGTAGCAGCGTACAAAACAGTGCTACCGGAATACATCAGCTCAGAGGCGGTACGAAATCAGCCAAATAAAAAAATCAATTTATAGATAGCAGGCCGCACAACACGTGCTTAAAAGATACTCTCGTCTTCCATAAAGCGCATAAAATCTTCAAAAGTCGGCTCGCCAAATGCCGCTTCCTGATATCGCTCGTCAAGCCACGGCTTTAACGTTTTCAGAGATCGTATCTCCCGGGTCATCGCGTCTGTCGCTTTCTTGCGGCCTTTAATCTCCGCAAGGCGATCTTTAAATGCGGCATCTACTTTTTTCTTACTGGGGCTGTAAAACATGTGATAAGCCACGCCGTGCATTCCAGACTGGTAGATGATCTGGTCTTTTTCTTCCTGCAGTTCTTCAATCATGTGCTTGAGCGAATCGGTCAGCGCTTTTTCGTCAGATTTGCTAAACCCCTCGTGATCACCGACGTGAGTTTCATACATCTCAAGTACAGTCATGACATCACCCTTTTTTCTGGCCTTCAGCAACTTTGCCATTAGCACCTGCTTTTCTTTGCGAATCTCAGGGTCGGGCTCACGATCAGGGTGGAGCTTGCCAGCTGCGGCACGAAACAATCGTTGAAACGTCTCGTTACTCAACGCTTCTGCGGCGGGGTTGTGTTGCGAGCTCTCGTAATGCGTGTTGTTGGCATCCTCGTTGAATTCTTCAAAATCTGAAAAGTCGAAATCTGAGAAATCCATGTCGTCGTCTTCATCGGACCAATCATTCTGTATCTCGTCAATTCTGGCGAGCTCTTCAGTCATTAATTTTTCCCGAAGCTCTGCTCTTTTGGCCTGATACTCTGCACGCTGTCGGTTTTCTTCGTTTTCGAGCTCATCCGCCCACAGGTCTGCGGTGGCTGCATGTTTTTCGGGCTGCGCTGGTTCCGGGCCGAGCAACTTATCAAGTTTTCGTTCGACCGCAAAGGCTGCCTCTTCCGCTAGAAACGCTTTTTCGGCTTCAGTTTGTTGGCGTGCTTGCTCAGTGCGTTTTTCGATTTCAGCCTCGCGCTCAGCTTCGGCTTTCTTAAGCATGTCGACAAACTGTTTGTGCGGCGGGATGGTGTCATCTTCCAGAGTTATTCCCATTCTGAACGCGTCATACCGGGCAAGATCATCCATTACTTCGCTATCAACCAGGTTGTGGTGATGGAGCGGTTCAATAAGCTCTCTTATCCAGTCATCCAGGGTTTCACGTTCCCAATTGGTCATCGATTTGCGCTGGCCCAGGGTAAGTAACTTTTGCACCAGCGGCTTTTGCGCCTGGCAGAGCTTCAACTCGACCGGCGTAATGATTTCATCGATGCGAACCACCAAGGCATCAAGTTCAGTGTTGAACTTTTTATTCTGCTCTCTAATTTTGGCCGCGCGCGCCCAGAGCTTTTGAAATGTTGACTGCTTTTTTTTATTTCTCTTGCCCGCAACGACTTGAGACATGACTAATTTCCGAGTGTTTGATTTAACGATGGCTAGAGTAACTATCAGCGGTTGTTTCGAACTAGGTGTAACAAAAATGTTACAAAAAGTACGGTGCTGTTAGCGTTAACGCGTGCGGTTTCCATATTGGAGTGTGGATAGCCAGACTTGGTGCGCCAACAGTTGTGCCGTCGATAGCTTAGAGTGGGCTACTTTATCATATGCCGGCTCATCGTCGTTCTATCGGTAACGGCGACTACTGGTGAATGCCTCAATCCGACGCTTCGCGGCTAGTGTACTGGACCAAATAGAGTGTGCATTTGAAAGTTCGTCATTTGGTTTGCAACAAGGCGAAGCTCGCAGGCAATAGTTATTCTCTTTTCAAGAGCTTCAACGCAGTGGCAAGCCAAATGCCGACTCATATGGGCAATCTATTTGTTCCAGTACACTAGCGTTTGGATAGCTACCCGAAAGTGAAATCAGCACTAAATAACAGGGAAAATAAAACAGGGGACATGACGAAAAGTTCGGAATCTGCAGCGGAGACAGTAAAATTAAGGTTGGCATATTACCGGCCGCGTGTGACCGTAAAAATAAACCTAGTCAACATATCAGGCCTGTGAATACCGGGTGCATCTAAAAGGGCAAGCAGCCATTTCTGAATCAGCAACAAGCGTTGAGGTTGGAGAGGAACGCTACGAATGTAGCGTTCCGAAATATTACTATATGCGCTGTGCGTTTAAGCCGGTTGAAATGTTAACGCCACGCCATTGTTGCAATACCTCAGTCCAGTGGGTTCCGGTCCGTCTTTGAATATATGCCCTTGGTGTCCGCCACAACGTGCACAATGGTATTCCTTGCGCGGGTATATTAATTTGAAATCTGTGCTGGTTCCTACGTGGTTGGGAATTGCATCGAAGAAACT
>CALGJU010000259.1 GCA_937928685.1 uncultured Granulosicoccaceae bacterium | reverse complement strand
GAGATACCGCCTGGTTCTCTATTACGGACCATGAATGGCCTGGAATAAAAGACAGCTTTGAACAGTGGCTGGATCCAAAAAACTTTGATAGCAGCGGCAGCCAAATGAGATCGCTGGCCTCTTATTTTTAAGCAAAGCAACAGGCATACGTCAAGGAAGCCCGAAGCGTCAGCGAGCGGACCAAGGCTCGCCACAAATCCAACACACGGAAACGCCCGACAACCAACCCACCAGCGTGAGCAAGGGATATCCCGCACGCCCAGACATTTGCCGAAGCAGCTTAGTTAAACCGCGCCGGAAACGAATCAAAAAATGCTTTTGACGCCCGCGACATACTGCGATCAGGATTGCGAACCAGCGCCACGGAATGGCTAAGACTGAGGTTTTCTACATTGAGTTTCACCAACGAATCATCATTCACAGACTCAGGCAGGCAAGCCCAACCCAAACCAATGCTTGCCATCGACCGCATCGTATGAAAATCTTGTATTTCCATCGCCACCTGGGGTTCGACACCTGCTTCAAGCATGGCGCGAACAATTGTGCCTCTACTATTCGAAGACTTCGCTGGCAAAATGCACGGATACTCCGCCAGCTCTACCATTGAAACCGATGAGTGAGACGCCAAAGGGTGGCCTCTGTCTGCCACTATCATCATTCGATCACTCCAGACTTCGACACTCCGCAGGCGGGAGTGAGCCTTGGCATGCGGAATTTGATCAGTCACCGAGCACAAACCCAGATCCAGTACACCATTCTCTATATCACTCAGGGTTTCTTCCGGGCTGGAGAAATGAATGTCAACAACAACATCGGGGTATTCAACTCGAAACTCTTTTAACACCGGGGCCAGTCGACGATCTACTCCGACATACTCAGCCATCCCGATACTGAGCTTGCCTTTCACCTCTGTACCAAGATTGCAAATCTCGTCTTCAATTCGCGAAAGCTCTGAGTTGATTTTTATTGCCGAAGGCAGCAGTACACGCCCGGCCTCAGTCAAGTGAACCGTTCTACCCATGCGATCAAATAGTCGCGCTGACAGTTCTGCCTCAAGGGCCGCGATTCTCTTACTGACTGCCGGTTGTGTTAGATTCAAAGTTTCGGCAGAACGCGAGAAAGATTTTTTCTCTGCCACTTCGATAAATGCTTGTAGATTGTGTATATCCATTTTTCTCTCAGTACATTCTTAGTAAAAATGATAACTATCATCACGCAAGCATCCTGGCTATTTACATCTCATGGGGTGTTAACACGACTACGACGATACAACTGGGAACTGCTTAACTATTGTTGGCTGGTTAGGAGTGGTATAATATTGTTAGACCCACCACACGAAATACAAGCCTCTTTTTTTTGCAGGTAATTGCTTCAACACACTGCATAGCTACCCATTATAGTAGTAAAGCAACTGTGTTTATATCGAGCAGAATACGTACGTAGCCTACCTACAAACCACACTTATATGATTCACGCAGCGACTAGTGAATTAAAACGAAATGCCTATATTATTAGCACCAAACGGAATTTCAGCCGCTATTTTAATATAACAGTGCGTGTGGCTACCTTCAGGCGAAACAGCAGTTCACAACTCAAGTGATCAAGCTCGGCACTTAGTGGGAAGCGTGTCTCGCCGATCAAGTGAACTTGTTTTGGCCTATTCCATGTAACCAGCTAATTCACAGTGGTTGATTCAAATCAGCTATATAGCGTGATCTAATGTACTGGAACAAATAGATTGCACCTGCGGGAGCTCGGCATTTGGCTTGCAACTGCGTTGAAGCTCTTGAAAAGAGAATAAACTATTGCCCGCAAGCTTCGCCTTGTTGCAAACCAAATGACGAACTCTCAAATGCACACTCTATTTGGTCCAGTACACTAGCTACGGAAAGTCAGACAGCTATGAAAAGCCGGATTCTTCACGCGCTAAAAAACCAACGTCCTTTGCCAGTGCGCGCAGCTCAGGCACCGAGGCGCAAAGTGTTTTTTCAAGAATTCTGCCCCTGTGATGCTCTACGGTGCGATGACTGATCCCCAGTGATTTAGCGATGACTTTGCTTGACGCCACAGCCTGCCCTTCAATGAGCAATTGAAACACCTCACGCTCTCTGTCAGTCATTTTTCGAAATCGATCTTTTATCGCGTTCTGCTTTTTTTTCCGCACTCTATCGCGTTGATCAATTTCCAGCGCCTCGTTAATCCGTAGCAATAACGTTTCAGGCAGAAACGGCTTTTCAAGAAAATCAATTGCACCTGACCTGATGGCCTGAACAGATTCTGACACACCACCGTGGCCGGTAATAAATATAATCGGAATATCTATACAGCGAACCTTAAGCTCTGCCTGAAGCTCGAGGCCATCCATTTCCGGCAGACTGAGATCAAGTATCAAACACCCATGCTGCCCGTCATAGCCTTCAAGAAACTTTCTCGCAGACTTAAAGGGCTTAACTCTCAGCCCGTGCTCTTCAAGCGCCCTTGAAAGAGTTTTAAGAATTGATGGGTCGTCATCAACCAGGAAGACTATTGGATTTTCTTCAGACATTCCATGCCACCGATCTATTGGCTTTCCGAAACCGCAGGATTTTAACCATTAATTTATACCGTTGAGTTATTTCGCCGTGTTTTACGCACGATTCACTGACAGGGTCTTGGGCACACTGAAAGTAAAACTGGCCCCCTCGCCAGACAACCGCTTGTACTCAATCTTACCACCGTGTGATTCTATGATATCCCTGCTAATCGACAATCCAACACCCAGCCCTTCCACTTTGTTCGTCTCAAAGGCCTTAAAAGGATCTATACCTGATGCTAAGCCGGGGCCGGTATCACGCACCTCAACAAACACCATTTCATCATCGAATGTCGTGCTTATCGTAATAATATTATCATTGTTGGCTACGGTATCAACTCTCTCCGAAATCGCCTCAACTGCATTCCGTATAAGATTGACTAATACTTGTGCAATTTGCACACTATCCGCGATGACCTCCGGTACCTTACCATTGTTAACCACAATCTGAACATCTGCATTACGCGCCTCCCCTGACATTAATCGAACCGCCTGATCCACCAGGTCGTTTAGATCCACAGACGTCCAGGCACTTGCCTTGTTACTGATAAATTGCCGCAGGGCACGAATAATTGCGCCAGCGCGCTGCGTTTCGGCTTGTATGTCATCCAGACAGTCAAATAAGACTGCATCATTGGATGTCTTTTTTGCACGAAGTACAGCAGTATCCGTACAGGCAGAAATGGCCAACAAAGGTTGATTCAACTCATGTGCAAGACCCGTGGCCATCTGCCCGACCGTGGTGATGCGTCCCAACCGAGCCAGATCTCCCTGAAGCTTAATCGACTGCGCTTCCGAGGTTTTTCTCTGCTCAATCTGCTCCTGCAAAGAAATATTAGTGGCCTCCAGTTCCGTCGGACTCCTCAGAGCAAGTAGCTTTGGCATGACCGGATAGAGCATTATCGCGGTAGCAGCAGAGGCCAGCGCGGTGAATGCTTTGATTGTACCCTGCAGCGCGTAGTGGCCAGTCCACACGGTAAAAATACTCATGACATGGGTAATTCCGCAGGCAAAGATGAACACACAAAACATGTAGATCACCCCGGTGAACGGCACTTTTCCTCTTTTACGTAGAAAGTAGATTAGCGCAAAAGGTATAAAAAAGTAGGCAAACGCAATAACGACATCCGAAAACACATTTAACCAAAGAATGTCGGGACGCCATTGGTAGCACATACCGTGAGGCATAAATTCTTCAAAGAGATCAAGTGAACCTAACATAGAAACTTCACCTTTTCGGTTGCTCAGGGACCCGCAAACAGGGTATACGGAAATATATTGAACCGCACTTCAATTTAATCAAGCACCGATATTGTCAACGGTAACTTGGGCGGTGATGAATGCAGAGACTCTTTAAACCAACCAAGCATTAACTTCAATCTCATTGTAATCGCTCAATACAACATCACAGACACTCTGTTGTGGCCGAAAAAAAGCTACAATTAAAGCGCATAGAACACATAAGCTGTCCGTAACATTCAGGGCCGGAAAATGAAAAGACGATCGTTTCTCAAGTTAAGTGGTATAGGTGCTTTGTCCGGCATATGCCCGGCGGTACAGTCAAAAACTACGGCCACTTCATTTCAGATTACGGCTAAACCTGGTCAGGTGAATATCGTCGGGCCCGCATTCCCGGCCACAGACGTGTGGGGCTTCAACGGGCAGGTGCCAGGCGTGCCAATAAGAATCAGTCACGGCCAGGCCGTTGATGCAACCGTACATAACGGTCTGGAAATGCCGACGTCAGTGCACTGGCACGGTATACGGCTTCCTAACGCAATGGATGGCGTCGCGGGATTAACGCAACCGGCAATAAAACCTGGTGAAGATTTTCGCTATCAATTTACCCCACCCGATGCCGGCACTTATTGGTATCACTCGCATGTCAATGCCTATGAGCAGATCGGACGCGGGCTATATGGCCCATTAATCATCGAAGAGTCCGTTCCGCCAAAAGTTGATCGGGAATTGGTCTGGATGATCGACGACTGGCGACTTCTCGATGATGCGTCTATAAGCGATGACTTTGGCGCTGGACATGACAAATCCCATGCCGGTCGCATCGGCAACGTGCCTACAGTGAACGGAAGATTCAGAGACGTTATCAAAGTACAAGCTGGTGAACGAATCCGATTGAGATTAATTAACGCTTCCAACGCTCGCAATTTTGCGCTGTCTTTCGGAGACTTAACCCCTTCCGTGATTGCCATTGATGGACAAGCTGTTACACCCTACAAAACAGACGAACCTGTTATTGTGGGTGCTGCCGGACGAGTAGACCTGATGCTCGACATGACAGGCAACCCGGGTTCGATGCTGCCGGTGGTAGATAGCTTCTATAGAAAACCTTTTGACCTCACCACGTTTGCCTATGACGACAAGCCACTAAGAGACTCATTACTCGACTCTTCGATCGATCTTGCGCCTTCTAATTTGCCAGAGCCAGACCTCAACAATGTAATTGAAGTAAACGTCACCATAGCCGGTGGTGCAATGGGGGGTTTACGACGTGCCAAATTTAACGGTGAATGGATGGAGCTACGGGAAATTGCTCAACAAGGATACGTTTGGGCGTTAAACGACGTGGTAGGCAACAAGCTTGACATGCCGCCCCTCATCGACACGAAAAAAGGCCAGTCCATTCACATGACCATCCATAACAAAACCGCATTTCCACACCCGATGCATTTGCATGGCCACCACATGAAGCTATTATCGATTGATGATCAACCACTAGCAGAGCCGCGCTGGGTAGACAGCCCGTTGATTATGCCTAACCAAAGCGTAGAGCTGGCATTCGTTGCCGACAACCCGGGCGATTGGTTGTTTCACTGCCACGCGTTGGAACACCATGCTGCGGGCCTTGGCGCACTTGTGAGAATAACGTAGTAAATACGAATTAACTACCCACGCATAACCGTTTAAAACCAGACACTAACCATGATCAATAATAAACTCAGATTTGCAGTCGCTTCCCTATTTACTTTAAGTCTGGGCTGGGCTCTGGCATCGGACGGGACAGATGGAATCCTTACTACCCTTCAAGCAGATGATCTTGTCGTTGTTCAAGCAGGCGAGAAGGTTTATCAAGCCCACTGCGCTGCCTGTCACGGTGCCAGTCTTGAAGGGCAAGCAAACTGGCGGGAAAGAGATGCAAACGGTTTTCTCCCGGCACCGCCGCATGATGCTTCCGGTCATACCTGGCATCACGCTGATGACCTACTGTTTGAAATAACCAAATACGGCCCCGCCGCAGTTATTGGCGATGACAGTTATAAATCGATGATGCCACTATATAAAGACATACTCAGTGATGAAGACATTATCGCGGTACTGTCTTTTATTAAAAATACCTGGCCCGAAGAACAACGTTCATGGCAGGAAGACGTCAATGGCACTCAGCTCAA
>CALGJU010000258.1 GCA_937928685.1 uncultured Granulosicoccaceae bacterium | reverse complement strand
TCACTGTCGGCTCCGCACCTAGCTGATATGTATTGAACAAATACAGTGTGCATTTGAGAGTTCGTCATTTGATTTGCAACAAGGCGAAGCTCGCAGACAATAGTTATTCTCTTTTCAAGAGCTTCAACGCTGTGGCAAGCCAAATGCCGAGCTCCCGCAGGGGCGATTAATCAAAGTGCACACCACATTCGTTGCAGGCTCTATGACTTACTGTTGTCCCAATCTATCTATTAAAATTAGACACTTTGATTGATTGACTCATATGTACAATCTATTTGTTCCAGTACACTAGTCAGGCACTGCATACCACTCTTCCGGCCACGCCAACTCCACCGATGATAAAGGTATACTTACTGCTGAATCCGCCTGGCGATGAGTGTCGAACCACGGACAAAACCACAGATTTAAACTTCGGAGGAATAAATCGTATGAAGTTCGATTTTCGCACAGCGGTAAACAGTGACCTGCCTGATGCACAAAAACCATGGACAGCATTTCCCGAATACAATTTCGTCGGTGGTCACAATGATGCGGACTCTCTGCCAATAGATGAAATAACCGCCGCATGTAACAGCGTTTTACTGCGCGAGGGAAAAACACTCGCCACCTATTCCCTGGAAAGCGGCCCGCAAGGATACCTACCCCTGCGTGAATTTCTGGTCAACAAACTCGACAAGTACGCCGCCATGCAATGCGAAGTAGAAAATATTCTACTGACTTCCGGGTCACTGCAGGCAATCGACCTGATCAACGCAGCACTGTTAAAGCCCGGTGACACCGTGATTATCGAAGCATCCAATTATGGTGGCGTGATAACACGCTTAAATCAACTCAACGTCAATATGGTTTCAGTGCCCGTTGACGAGTGCGGCATGTGCACAGAGGCGTTAGAGGAAACACTCGATCAACTTACATCGCAAGGTATAACACCCGGCTACATTTACACCATACCCACCGTTCACAACCCCACCGGCAGCATCATGAGTGTTGCGCGTCGTGAACACTTGTTAGCACTTGCGATCAAACATGATATCGCCATTTTTGAAGACGAGTGTTACGCCGATTTAGTATGGTCAGGAACCAGACCACCTGCGCTCTACGCCATGGACTCTACTGCACGTGTGATTCACATCGGTTCGTTTTCCAAAACCATTGCACCCGCACTTCGAGTAGGCTACCTGGTCGCAGACTGGTCACTCATGGGGTATCTATTGGCGTTAAAAACAGATGCCGGATCCGGCGCACTTGAACAAATGTTGCTGGCCGAATACTGCACTGCCAAGTTCGATCAACATGTTACTCAGTTAAACAAGAACCTGCAGGTAAAACTCAACACGCTAACCAACGCAATAGACCGGGAGTTTGGAAGCACTGCAGAATATCATTCTCCACCTGGCGGAATCTTTCTTTGGGTAAAACTACCCAGTGTTATCAACACCAGTACACTAAGTGAAGTAGCAGCCGCCGAAGGGGTTGCGATTAATCCGGGTAACGAGTGGTCATTGCAACCCGATTCAACTCAACACCTGCGCTTATGCTTTGCCAACCCTTCTATAGACGCCATTGACGAAGGCGTTACCAAATTAGCCGCCATTTGCCATCGTGAATTTGGATTACCGTTGCGCGGTCATAATCAACCACGTGACACATGAACCGTGAATAGTTACGGTAACGGTTAGTTTCTGGACAAGTCATAGTACGAGTTGGCGAAGCGCTGCCCGATAGTCCTTAAACCACTTGCGTTAAAGTGGCTTCCGTCTGTGTGTCTTGAGGGCAGTCCATAACCCTCGACGCAGGCGGTATACGAGTCTCGATCATAATTGAGCCCGTTGAGATGCGCGTTAATACCAGAGGCAGAGATTGTTTCTCCACAGATGAATGGCGTTTGATTGTCGTACCAGTTTTCCAATCTGAAATTGCCAATTAATTGAGCCAGCTTGTTACGGTAATAGTATTTGGGCGCCGGTTTCTCCACATCAGGGTCAGCGGTACCATCATACAGCCAGTCAGTTTCCCCCTGATGCCAGAGTATTCCATCAATTGCTGTTTTGTGCGGAAGCTCATTGATCGCCGCAGCTACCTTGTGCTGCACCCGGTTCATTCCCCGATTACCCGGGTCCCAATGCTCTATACCCTCACCGGGCTCTGCCACCAGCACAAATCCGACAACCGCAGCTGCGTCAAGTTCAGCAAGTCTCTTCCCAAAATGAAGCGCAAAATTGTTCGCCACTACATCCTGACTGGCATTGCGATAACCGGGACCGGGAAATCTGCCTCTGTCCCAGACCTGGTGAAGTTCGGCAACCCTCCAACCGTTAGACGTGTATGCAAACACTCTCGGGTGTGAATTATCCAGTTGATAATCCACCGAGGTGTTAGCTCCCAATGTGTTTGACTGGCCTGTCACCAATAGTAAATCTGTAATATCTTCAGGTCGGTATGTTTTACCTGAACCGGTCGATGTACCGACCACACAGGTGCGACCATTCTCCCAACCGAAGCCGTCACCATCTGTATCAGCACCAGCATATGAACAAACGGCAGATTGAGCTATTGGCTGTGTGACGGTATTGCTCTCCTTAACCTGACAAGTACGACCTGATTCCCATCCGTAGCCGTCACCATCGGGGTCAGCACCAGCACCTGAACACGCGGGAAATCGACTCGCTCCATCGGACGAATTTGTACGGCTTACAGTCACCAGACAGGCTTGACCATTCTCCCAACCCCAGCCGTCACCGTCTGGATCACTATGGGCTGATCGACATTCAGGTTTTTTTGCATCACCGCTGCTTACCACACAGCTTGCATTGTTTTCCCACCCCCAGCCATCACCATCAAGATCGCTGTGGGCTGACTGACAGGTAACATCAGCCGCATATATGGCAGAGGAATCAAACATCAAGAGCATTAAAAAAACGCACTGGAGAATGACCGGAATACCGGGCATTTCAACCCCCGGCATACCAGTCTGTCCGGGCAGCGTCTTGTCCATCGGCATTCCTTGAAAAAGTACAATCAATCAAAGCAGATGCCATTGCAAATTAAGTGCCTTACCTCGTGGGGTACAAATCCAGAAAAACCACCTGATATATTTTCGCTTTTTTATAAAAACATAAGCAAAAGTGGAAGCGCCTGAGACGCTCCCACTGCTACCTTGTCAAGTAGGCACCGTTGCTGTCGATTAAAACCCTGCCGCAATACCTTCACGCCGCGAATCAGCCGCACCAAACAGTTTGCCATCTTCAATAGCTATTGCGTGCAATCCGGAATTCAGTCCGCGCGTTTTTACTTTATGACCAAGCGCCTCCAGCGCCCCCTGATAGTCAGTCGCAGCCGTGTTCTCTTCAAGATCTGTCGCACCATTACGGTTAACCACGTGCGGAAGATCAAGAGCCGCTTGCAGATCCATCTCCCAGTCAAGGATCGCAATAACCTTCTGAGTAACGTAGTTGATAATGCGGGATCCACCGGGTGATCCTATCGCCAGTACTGGCGCACCGTCTTTAAACACCATAGTGGGTGACATGGAAGATCGTGGCCGCTTGCCGCCTTCCACCCGGTTGGCAACAGGCAGGCCTTCCCTCTCAGCAGCAAAAGAAAAGTCTGTTAACTCATTGTTAAGCAAAAAACCGTTAGTCATAACCCGAGAACCAAAGCCTGTTTCTATGGTAGTTGTCATGGAAACAATGTTGCCGAACTGATCAACAATTGAAAAGTGCGACGTACCAGCGCGCTCCGGTTGAGTATCAGGTGAAAATCTATCCGCGTCTTCTTTTGGTGGCACACCCGCCTCTGCTTTTTCCATCGCTTGCTCCAGGTCTATTAGTGCAGCACGCTGCGCCAGATAAGTTTTGTCAAGCAGACCCTCCGGCATATCGACAAAGTCAGCATCTGCCATGTATAGGCCACGGTCGGCATAGGCCAGTTTTGCCGCTTCGATATAAAGATGCCAGGCTTCAGCCGTTGGACCCATTGATGGTAAATCATGATTGTTTAGCATCGTGAGTATTTGCGCCATGGTTAACCCACCAGAGGTCGGCGGGCCCATACCGCACACTTCATGCGCACGGTACGGCACACATACCGGCGCACGCTCAATGACTGAATAGTTAGCCAGATCTTCGAGTGTCATTTCACCCGGATTGGTTTCTGTCGCGACTGCAGCGACAATATCTTCGGCAATACGACCGGTGTAGAAAGGTGCTGATCCATTGATGCCAATCTCACGCAGCGCTTGTGCGAACTCCGGATTCTTCAGATAACTGCCTTGCGCGACCGGTGATCCATCTTCGTTGAAAAAGTAATTGCGTGTCGATTCAAACAGATCCAACTTACGTTCCTGCGCTGCTGCAATTGACTTATGTAGCCTTGGTGACACCTCAAAGCCAATCTGCGCTTTCACAATGGCCGGAATCAACAAGCTCATCCATTTCTGGTTGCCGTATTTCGCGTGTACATGCTCAACTAACTTAAGCGTACCCGGCACACCTACCGAACGACCACCCACCACACCATCCCACCACTTCATGGGCTTACCATCGTCACCATAAAAATACTCGGGCGTTGCAGAGGCAGGCGCTTTTTCACGCCCATCAAAGGTGAGTAGCTTCTTAGCTTGTGCATCCCAGTAAAGCATAAACGCGCCACCGCCGATTCCAGACGATTGCGGCTCTACAAGATTTAACATCATTTGAACCGCGACCGCGGCATCCGCAGCGGTGCCACCCTTCGCCAGTACATCAACCCCGGCTTTAACGGCCAATGGATTGGCTGCTGCGACCATGGCTGAATCTGTACTTACCGTGGCACGAACCAGCGGTTGTGTCTGTGTGGTATCCGCGTGCACCGCACTGGCAGCAGTGAGCGACGCAAACATCAGCGTTTTTATCGAAACGTTCATACATTCCCCCTGTGGTTTAAACTTCAAAAGAAACGTATCACATACGTGCGTTCAAGCGAGATTAAAAAATACGCCATTGAGCCTTACAAAAAGATTCTAACCAGCACAAAAGCCTTCGCACATCACAAAACCCTGTTTGAATCGGTAAAAATAGTTTCAATCCGACGCGCGACACTGAATTTGCAGCGCGAACCGCCGCTAGCACATCGCTTAAGTACTCTCTTAAATGAAAGCAGGTAAATGAAAGCTGGCGACAGCACTTGCTTTGCGAGAGAAAACGGACACTGCAATCAACACGCTGGAAAACAGAAACTCGCAATGACATTCAGATACAGCTGTCCCGTTATACTCCTTTCATTGCTCCTCAATGCTTGTGGCGGAACAACCAGCCCGGACACTTCCGATCAACTCACAGGCACTGGTAGCAGCGCCGATTTGACAGAAGCGCCACCCTCGGTTGCTTCCAATCAGCCACCCACCATAACAGGCATACCCCCATCCAAGGCCACCCCGGGTGAAAGTTATCACTTCACACCCGAAACGACTGATCCGGATAACGATACCCTTGTATACTCCATCAACACTACCCCGGCCTGGGCACGCTTTGATACCACCACGGGCACCCTGTCCGGTACACCGGAATCATCCGATGCGGGTTCATCCACTACTGGTATAGTAATTTCAGTGAGTGACGGTGAAGCAATCTCTACATTAAACGCATTCTCACTATTCGTTACAGCCCTTGAAGATGAAGTGGAGGTTGCGATTACCAGCGGAGATGCATCAGTGGTCAGTAGCGCAAACTTACTGGAAGATGCCATTCTAACGACCATCGAAAGTAATATAGCTCTACATCAAAACGCACTCATCCAGATTTTTAATCTCGATGCAGATGCTTCGGCAAAAAGTGATGGCAGCAGCCTGACCGATATTCATTGGAATCCTACGCACGACTCTGCTTTGTTCGATAACGTTTACGGAGAAAACGTTGCACTGTTGACCACCAACAGCTCTTTTCAAGACAACAAAGAGAGCAAGCAAAAAACAATGGCCGTGTTAGGCCAGAGAGACAGCCGTTATATCGCATTGGCGGGCAACCCGTTCAGAAATGACCGACGCAACCCGGACGCACTCAATGAACAGATGCACCTGTTTCTCGAAAATAGCCTGGCGTGGTTGACGGATCGGCCAGATTTACACACAAAATCTTTTGACGTGGTATTGGCAAATCTTGACCAAAGCTACTACTTTCCAGACGAGCTGGCCATACGCGAGTGGCTTGATTCGCGCTTTCCTCAACAAGCCACTTATAACGACCCGAAAGCCTGCGACGATACTGCGCTGACAGCTTGTATCACAGCAACAACCGATATACTCATTGTATCCCAACACAGTGACAATGATGGTAACGAACAGACAACCGCAGACGCTGTAGCAGCAGCAATGAAGCAAGGCATTCCGGTGATGTATTTGCATCATGACGGCGGACTCAGCGCTTTGGGTAAATTACTGCTGCCTCTTTTTGATACTACCCATACGAACGACAACTATTGGCATCGTCTGGGGATAACGAATTTTGATCCCACTGACTATCTCAATCAAGCGCCGGCAGAGGTACACGCGGTTGACACCATGGTGCGTCATTTCAGACAACAAAGTTTCGCCATTGACTGGGCCGCCTGCGATGAAGAGAACTGCCGCGAGAATGCATCGTTAAATACACAGTTTATGGATGGCGCGGGCTACGTTCAGTCGGTAATGCGTGATTTGGACAGACGCAAAGTTGATTTATTTTCCATAGAAGAACGCTACCGACTGCATAAGCTATTGGCCTTGCTCGGAGACCACTATCGAACACAAGTGAGCTTTCCAATGGATAAAATAAACACACCTGACACCGAGTTTCTTCGTTCACTTTATGCTGACAGCAGCCAGTATCAGTACCGCAGAAACGTTGGCAGCTGGTCTGATCTCGGAAACTTCAGCCGCGCTGACTATAGCCATATTATACCGACCACACGTACAGTGAATCATATTTCCAAACGTAACTTCCGTTCGACCGGTGCCTACGCACTGCCCGGAAAAACAGTCACCGTAAAAAGAAACGACAACAGCGATGTAGCAGTCAGTGTCTATGTTAACTCCACCAGGGACGGGTCAACGCATCTCTTCGCCAACGATGGCTATAAACGCCCGCGATATATGCAAGGCCAAGCCATTCCGATTGCACCACACGAGACCATACGTTTCACTTCATCAATTGGCGGGCCAATCCACTTAAGTTACAACACTAACGATCTGCCCGTAGAAGTAGTTATTAGCAATATTGGAGAACATGCGTACTGGAGTAGCGTATCAGATAACGAAAGTTTCGCAGCTAAGCTCAATGCCAATGAGTTTGACTGGGCGGAACTCGCAGCGCCAAGTTTTGAGGTTCATTCAAAAACTGACAAAATGATTGAGTCAATGACCGACTCTGCCTTACTTGAAAACGCCGGCGTTCCACAGGCCCTGGTTGACGCCGTTATGCGCTACGTACATAACTTCCCACACGTACTAGCAGGCTTTAAAGGCCCGGCTATTGATGTCGTTGAAGAGATACATCAGTTCGCAGCAGACAACAACCTACCCGTCGAGAATCTTGATCTGGTTAAACACATGAATGCCGACCAGGCAACCTGCGGTTACGGTTGTTCAGGCAATCCTTACGACGCCTATTGGTCGTTCAGTCCAATCGGTCACGGAGACATTCACGAGCTTGGTCATGGTTTAGAGAGAGCGCGCTTTCGGTTCTCAGGTTGGCCAGGGCATGCAATCACAAATTTTTATTCATACTACACAAAGACTCAATACTTCAAAACACACGGCGTTGATCCAAACTGTCAGGGCTTACCATTTGAATCCATCTTCACCATATTACAGAGTAGCGTCACCCAGGCAGACCCGGCCGCCTTTATCAAAGCCAACCTCTGGGATGGCGATGTCGCCTGGTCTGAAGGTGCCGCAACTATTATCCAGATGATGATGAGCGCTGAGGACAATGGTGCACTGATAGACGGATGGCATTTACTGGCCCGACTACATATTATTGAACGCGCCTATCAGCAGGCAGTAAAAGATGATGACAAATGGCTGGCCACAAAAGCAGGCATCGGCATGTCGCTGTACGAGCGTGCAACAGCAAAAGCCATGAACCCGGAAGACTGGCTATTAATAGCGGTCTCGCATGCAACCGGTTTTGACTATCGTGCTTACTTCAACGCATGGGGTCATCAATACACACCTGCCGCCGCCGCGCAGGTCGCCGCCTTTTCACTGCCCTCAATGCCAGTGAACTATTACGTCAGTTCTGCAGAGGGCTATTGTCAGGGCCAGGGCTTCGACGGAAACAAACTCCCGCTTGACGGATCATCAGCCTGGCCAGCAACAGGTTTGTAGCAATTAAAAGCATTAAAACCTAAGACAAACCCGTAGATGTTTTCCGTCGCAAGCAATGCACTTCATAGCACACCTGTAGCCGCTGCCAGCAAGCCGTGGCAAACCCGCCAGCGTCAGCGAGGGATACCCAGCACTTAAAGTCACTCACGTACGGCCAAGAGCACACTATCTAAATCAACGTAGGGGGCATAACTGAGCGGCTTGACGAGCAAGGCATCCCTCGCTCACGCTGGCGGGTTTGTTGACCGGGAACCAGGATCTACTGCGGTCGCGATATTTTGGCCAGCTATTTCGATCCATATCGTTAAAAACGAATGACTATTCGCCTCCATCAATCGAAATACCTAACCTAAAATCTCACAACCTCGCTACGACCCTGGTTCTCGGACAGACTTTCTCCTAGGAGAATATTTTAACAACTCGACTACTTCTGAGAAATACTGTCAATATGCTGCACATTATTTCGCCCGTTGTCTTTAGCCGCATAAAGCGCACGATCAGCATTTTTTATCAGTGCTTGTACCGTCGTGCCATTATCAGGGAACGTAGCAACCCCACAGGATATCGTCGTTCTAAGATCCTCACCATTGTACAGCACGGCATTATTCTCAACGGCCATACGCAGCTCTTCCGCGCGCTGTGTAGCAATGTTTGCAGATGCACCAGGCATAAAAATCGCAAATTCCTCGCCACCATAACGGCAAGGTGTATCCGACCCTCTAAATGAGTTTATCAGCACCTGACTCATCTCCCGAAGCACAGTATCACCCGCATCGTGACCAAAATTGTCATTGAATTTTTTAAAGTGATCTACATCGATAGATATAAGCGAGGCAATGCGCTTATCGTTGTCACTACATAACTCTCTACGGATACATTCAATAAAATAACGGCGGTTATATAAAGACGTCAACGGATCACGTGTCGACTGATCAAGCAATTGCTCTCGCAAACGGACATTGGCAATAGCCAAACTGATTTGCTCCGAACAAAAGCTCGTGAGTTTCTGTGTCTCTAAACTGGCGTTAGTGTCATCAGAGTACGGCAGTTCAATGCTCAACAGCCCGACTGTGTCACCATGAGCAATGATCGGTAAACAATAGTGCCTGGCCGGCAACGACTCCGTGTGACTTTCAACAATGTGATTACACAGAAAGTCGACTTTATTTTCCCCGTAGAAATAGTTCCTGCCACGGCGTAACGCCCAGCAATCCGGTGGTTCAAAGTTGGCCAATATCTGGCCGTTATTCCAACTGCATACTCCTTCAAGTACATCACGGGAATTGGCATATACATATACCGCACCAGAGCTTTCAGGCAACAACTGACTCAGAAAAGCACTTACCACCGGAAATAGCTCACTCAGCGAGTCAGTAGATTGCAACCAGCCATTAAACTCTGCGAGTAAGTTCGCCTCATTGCGCTTACGTCGTTCGAAATCGCGTGAATCATCCGCAATTTTATCAGCCGTCTTACGTATTGTCGTGTCACGACCTACCGCAACAAAGTTTGTGTGCCTGCCATCATCCGAGAACACCGGTGTAATTTCCAGCTCCATCCAAAATGTATTTCCGCCATTAGCATGGCAAAGCAACTCTGTTCTTACAACATGCCTGCCTTCGATACCTTCTGTTATCTCTTCCTCACTTACGCTTGAGGTCTCTTCACCACGAATACTCTCAACAAAAGACTGACCGGAAATCTCATCAAGTTTCAATCCGATAAGCTTGCTAAACGAACCGTTTACCCATTCAATGCAACCGCTCGCATCAGTGATGACAATAATATCTTTCGCATGTGTCGCCACCATGGATAGTTGAGACAGCAGGTTCTGCTGCTGCACCAGCAATACCTTTTCGTTCGTCACATTTTGCAGCTGCCGAGCCAGCTCTGTCTCAGCCTTTTCTGCTCGATCTCGTGCATCGTTAAGCTCTGCCTCTTTATCCTTTAAAGCAGTAATGTCGCTAAAGGTCACCACGAAACCTCCCCCATCACGCGGCCTGGCCGTTGTTATAATTTTACGTCCTGATGGCATAGCCCTATCGAAAGAGAACGGCTCACCCTGCAAAAAACGCAAAGTAGCGTCATCCACCACCTGCTGTGCGAACTCACCACGTTCAACACCCATTTGCAGAAATTCAACTCTCGACATACCGATGTACAAGCGATCTTCAGAGAGTTCCAACACCTCATAAACTCGCTCATTACACAGTTCGCAAATCCCATCCTCATTCCATACAACCACCCCCTGCTCCATACAATCCATAACGTCATGGAGAAGCACAGAAGGCAGACTCACCTGGCCCGTAGCATCGGCAATGGATCGAATTTGCAACTGTGCTTCTGATAGTAACCGCTGACTATTGCTCATCACTTTCGACCCATTCAAGACAACGAAATCTTCAAATACTTACACACCACTAGCCTGCATTATTCACAAGGATTCGGCAGCCAGAGGAAATCTCGCTAAGCAGGTCAGTTGATCACCTGAGAAGCGTGGCCCGCCACTAGCGATGCGGATCGGCTGAGATGTGACGCGAGTTTTTCTCTGATGTCGATATAGACACGCTGCTAAATCAAAATAATTCGTTTATCGCCTCAATACACTGCATACAAAGACTTAGCGCCTATTTCACTGGTCGCCTTGTGAATAATGCAGGCTAGTACCGACTAGAGCAGTGCCTTTTCCAATAAAGCGCACTACCGGCAAACGCATCAATCGCAATTTCTGTCGGCCGCTGCCCCACCAATCATTAGCCAATATACCGTTTGTGTGTAGTAAACCGTTGGCAGCTAAATACCTCCCTTACACACCAATTAATTTTTCTGTATCCGTACGCACCTACCGCATTGATAGTTAACCTATTTTTCTATATTTACTTACACCTATAAACACAATCTCATATTTAAAATATCGATATAACTGGATCGCATGTGAACGTATCAACGCAATTTTTTCGGCCGAACGTTCGCAGCAAAGCGACTCTTCACAGATCTGTCGTAAATCTTCTCAGACGATTTCCCTGCGTAATGACCTCAGCAAAAACACTACTGTGCGTTGTTTACACTGACTTGCCAAATCGGCGAGCAAGTATCCCCTCGATATCTGTGAAAACAGTGATCAAGGGTTCAATGAAGCGTGGCAAAAATACGAAAAGCCACTGCCAGCCTTGTTGTAATAGCAACATAAACCCTCAGAACCCCCAATCATCAACAAAAAAATAACTTCACCCCATTCCCAACAAGAAGATTCATCAAAATAAATCGGAAAAGAAAACTTACAAACCAGTAACGTAGTGGATATGAACATACCAATTGCAAGTATTTTGCTACTTCATTCGTTGTATCCTATAGCGCTTAATCAACCTCGGAATTTCGGAGTATTTTATGAGACCTCTTGTCGCCATTATCTGTGCCACCCTTCTTAGCATCAGCAGCTCCCATGCCTCTGATAACCTAATCGGTTTATGGGCCTCGGGCGCCAAAGAGCTGTTAAGTATTTCAAAAGACGGTGACAAGATGCAGGCTGAATTTATAAGAGTGAATGTGAAATCCGAGTTTGAGAGAGTCCGCTTTCCCGCAGAATTCAAAGACGGCGCCGTAGTCATTTCCAGTGAACAAGGCAATGTTTCCGGACGCTATGACGACAACAAAAAAGTACTGGTACTCGGCGGCTTTAAGTCTTTCCAAAAGCTTACAGAATCAGAGGCGCTCGTGCTCATTGAAGCACTTGAGAAAAAGAAGTAAGTCGCAC
>CALGJU010000257.1 GCA_937928685.1 uncultured Granulosicoccaceae bacterium | reverse complement strand
GTGATAAAAGATATCTGTGCATCAGGGGGTTATTACATCGCAGCAGCCGCTGATAAAATTTACGCTGATAAGGGCAGCCTTGTTGGCAGCATTGGTGTGCGTAGTGGTGGCTTTGGCTTTGTAGACACGCTGGAAAAATTAGGCGTGGAAAGGCGCCTGATCACTTCGGGTAACAACAAGGCGTTTCTCGATCCCTTCTCGCCGGTTAAGCCGGATGAAGTGGCACATATGCAAACTTTACTGGCTGATATCCACGAGCAGTTTAAGAGTGCAGTGCGCGAAGGGCGTGGGAATGCACTTAACGAAAGTGATGAAATCTTCAGCGGGTTGATCTGGACGGGGGATCAGGCCGTCGGCAATGGGCTGGTAGATGGTCTTGGTAGTGAGATGACTGTGGCGCGTGAAATCTTTGGTGCAGAAAAGTTGGTTAACTTCACTCCCACGGATGGTTTGTTAAGCCAGCTTACCAATGGTGTGGGGGTGAGCCTGGGCAATCGTATTATGAATTTGTTTGTTACGCCGAAGCTCGGATACTGATTCTTCCAGGCTTTGGTCTGACAATAGCTGGAAATGGCCTTGCTATCTTTCGTACACTAAACCTTTTAATGGCATAGACAAAAATTGCTGGCGCAATACGAAAAAATTCTATTCGGCGACGATGAAATGCAGTCCGCCGGCCGCCACCTCGCAGAGCAGTTGCACAGCGAGCGGCGGTTGGCGGGCAGGGTCATCACCTTGAGTGGTGAGCTTGGTGCCGGCAAGACCACTTTTTGTCGAGGGTTTATTCACGCCTGTGGCCATCAAGGTGCAGTGAAAAGCCCCACCTATACGCTGATTGAAAAATACACAACTGAGTTCGCTGAAATCTGCCATCTGGATCTGTATCGGCTCGAAGACGCTGAAGAGCTCGATTACATCGGCTTCAGAGATTTGCTGGAAGCTGACAGCACACTGCTGATTGAATGGCCGGAACGGGTGCCGGCGATAGCGGACCTTGCCAGCATAAAAGTCATTATTGATCACCGTGACGCAGATTCCCGCCGCCTTCAGGTGATACCGAACACGCAGTAACCAGCGATACTACTTTCGGATCAATTAATTCTCGTCACACGCAGTGTTACGCGGTGGTTACTACCTGCTGGAATGCCGTAAAATTACTTTAACTTAGTGAGCTATATTGTTAAATTCATTAAGAAGTGTTGTTGAGGCCTTGAAATTGAATTGTAATGAAACCATTACAATTGAAAGCATCAGTAGCTGAATTAATTTTGCTCACGGAGTCACCCGTCATTCACAGTCGCCGGCAATTTATGCATATTGCAGGACGTGCCCTTTGTGCGGCACCTGTTGCTGTGTGCACGAGTGTTGTTGCCAAAGGGCAAGAGACGCAGGTTCAAGTCACCGGCGTTAGATTCCATGAGGATCGCGGCCGCATGAAGCTGCACCTTGACCTCGATAAACTGCCTGATACCCACAATATTTTTACCTTGGAAAAACCTCACCGGATCGTGATTGATCTGCCGTCGAGCCGGGTGTCCACATTGTTGTCAAAAGAGCTCAAAGCGCGTGGGACGGTCAGGCGAATTCGTTACGGCAAGCGCAATTTTGATGATCTCCGGATCGTGCTTGACGTTAACGGCAAGCCGGGTGTGGTCAGCAGTCGGGTCTATCAGTTTAAAGGCACCAACAAGAAACGTCTGGTGGTTGATCTTGGTATGGCTCCGATCACAGCGGTTGAGCAAGACAAGCCGGTTGATGCGGCTGACCTGAGAGACATCGTCGTGGTGATTGATGCAGGCCACGGTGGAAAAGATCCAGGTGCACTGGGCCATCGCAAGACACAGGAAAAAGAAATCACTCTGAAGATCGCCAAGGAGTTGTACAAAAAGCTCAAGCGGCGTAAAGGATTTAAGCCGGTGCTCATCAGAGACGCCGATCAGTACTTATCCCTGACGGAGCGTGTGCAGTTGGCTCGCAAGAGTCGTGCTGACTTGCTGATCTCTATTCACGCAGATGCCTTTCCTGATAAGGCGGCGCACGGCTCATCGGTTTATGCCTTATCGACGAAAAAACCCAGCTCAAGGGCGGCTGAACTGTTGGCGCGCACTGAAAATCAGGCTGACAAGCTTTTCGGTGAGATAGCAGTGACAGGCTCTGAAAAGCACCTGAGTAAAACACTCCTTGATCTGGCGCAAAATGCGATTCTCGAATCGAGCATTGAGTGTGGAGCTGTGATTCTGCGTCATCTCGGTAAAGTAACCACGCTGCACAAATCAACAGTTGAGCAAGGGGGCTTTGCAGTGTTGCGTGCACCTGATGTGCCTTCTTTGTTAGTTGAAACAGCGTTCATCTCAAACCCGCGTGAAGAGCGCAAGTTGCGGTCACGACGGTATCAGAGAAAAATGGCCAAAGCCATGGCAGATGGTGTGGTTGATTATTTCATGGCCAATGCGCCACCGGATTCTGTTATAGCGAGTTTGGTGGTTAAGCAGCGGGGGTAGGTTTTTTTGCCTGCCAGGTGACAGCCGGTTCATCGTACTAACGTAGACTCTCCTGTTGTAGTACTCCCCTCGATAATCCACAGTTTGTGTGTTCCTGAATCATACAATGTGCTTTGGCCCTGCATAGGCACAATGGTGTCTGTACCCCGACTTTGCCTACCTTATCTGATGTATTAAAAACGCTACGAATATCACTTAACTTTTAGTGCATATGGGTCATGTATTTTTGTTCTGTCTCAATTACGATTCTGGTGAGGCTGGAAGCTTAAGAGGTACATGAGTTGATGCCAGTGATTGCAATCAGGGAGTTGATATCGTGTCGAATAATAAAAGGCTTTTGGTAACACCAGCCGCACCTAAAATTTTAATACCCACAGATGTTTTTCCGGACACTGATGCACGTCGTAGTTCTGAGGGAGTTGAGGCACGCCAGCCTGCCGTCAAAGTTGACGGTGATGATGGTGACCCGATCGCCACCATAGCTGCCTGGCTTGACAGTGTTGAGCCTGATGATTCGGGCAGCTAACTTCAAACAATGCCGAAGGGTGAAGCGCATTACAGTGTTGAGGCCGGGCGAACTCAATTTCCCGATTGATTTTCGCTTCATTGATAACGCATCGTTTCTGCCATATGCGAAGTAAATCAGGGTACTACGCGGTGTGCGCGCCTGAAAGTCTTGCTCAGCGGAGCAGCTTATCGATGATTTTGTTCGACGCCACTCCTGTGGATGATGAGTTACTTTTGCCGTCGGCAAATTCTCGGACAGGCTCCTGGGAGCGACTGAGCGTATCGAATGAGTCTTGCCAGGTCGAGCACTAGTGTACTGGAACAAATAGATTGCACATATGAGTCGATCAATCAAAGTGTCATCTTTAATAAGAAAAATCGAGATAGTAGTTACTAAATGAGCCTGTAACGAATTCTGAGCGCACTTTGACTAATCGCCCCTGCGGGAGCTCGGCATTTGGCTTGCCACTGCGTTGAAGCTCTTGAAAAGAGAATAACTATTGCC
>CALGJU010000256.1 GCA_937928685.1 uncultured Granulosicoccaceae bacterium | reverse complement strand
CGCCGAGGGACGCCCTGAAATTTCACGCACATTTTATTATTATTAGTATTACCAGTCGTGGCTATACATCACGCCACCTTCCATCGTCGCTTCCGGACCCGCTATATCCAGACCGACAGAAGAAGTGTCAAGCACTGCGCTGTGCTTTATTCTTGTGCGAAACCAATCGGTTTCGCTTTTTTTTGCCCTTCTTTTTCTGCTTGTATCTTCTGCTTGATTCAAAGCGATTGACGTCTAAATTCGCCGTTGCCTCAAACAGGACTCCACTTTAGTTTCCAATTGAGAAAAAAACAACAGCTGTATCATTATATTTCCAATTTGTTTGTTAGTTGCAACAATTGGAATTCGGGGAGAATTTCATTATTTATCAAATAGATAAGAGATATATTCCATCATTCTCTAAATTGGGAAGTAACCGCTGTGTAACTTAATTGATACAAATGTGGCAAGAAAAAATAATTTCAAAGTAAAAATAAACGCATTCCACCCCAACCATCCGTAGCGCAATCCCTCAAGAACCGCAGCTTTCTCAGCGCTTGCCATTGAGCAGCTTTCGCATCAAACCACCACGCGCTGCTTGCTTTGTACGCTCGTACAGGTAACCGGCTATAAGGAGCTATAAGGGTTAGAGTGGCTCAATAAACAATTGATCATCTTTAAGGCTGATCTGCACCGGGCGGTTTTTTATCGCCTTTGGTATCTCTTCCAGCACTTTATAGTGCCCGGCCACTGATACCAGTTGCGCTTCCAGTGCCGAACAAAATATTCGAGCATTGGTATCACCATGCACGCCACACAACGCCCGCCCGCGCAACGTACCATAGACATGAATATTGCCATCTGCTATCAGTTCCGCATCAGCATTGCACTGCGCTAAGACGATTAAATCACCATTATTTGAGATGCACTGCTGGCCTGAACGCACAGGCCTGTCTACCACTATCGCCTTGCTTTGTTCACGTAAGCGCTCAAGCTTTTCTTTTTCTTCACTACTGCGATCAGCACCACCGGACGCCGCCAACTCAACAATCGGCACGCCTATGTTTTGCAACTTTTCACGCAGAGTTTCTTCGATTCCGCGCACAGCCACCGGGAGTAACTGTTGCTGACGAACAATTTTAAACAATGAATTAAAATCAAAATCTACGTCAATTGAGATATTGGCGAAGTCTACAATTACAGGTGTATTTTTAAAGAAAGCCGGGGCCTGGGAGACCCGTTCGGAAAGATCCACACTGATTTGCTTAAGATCATTCACTCTTAACACCACCGACATCAAGGTGTACATGTTGCCTTTGATATCGATCGATTTTTTTGCATCTTCCTTCACAACATCAGGATCTAATGCACTTTCAGAGGTGGGGATTTCCGGCATAAGAGGGCAATTGATTCGCGATAAAATAAGACCTGACAAGTGGGCGCTTATCGACTTGTGAACTCTTATGATATCACTGCACTCCCGGTCGCTGGACAGTTTGCATAGCTGAAAACGCCCTATCCAGGAATACTAAATAAACGTTTACAGTAATGTTGACGCTCGTAGATGACGACAACAATGCAGGATACAGAACCACGAAAACTTAAAGGACAACCACTGCCGGCACAAGGCGCGGCAGTAGCAGGGATCAATGCTTAATCGCGCGAGGTGACTTCCAGCAAATGATAGCCAAATTGCGTCTTTACAGGGCCGTGAACTTCACCGACTGCCTCGTTAAATACCACCTGGTCGAACTCGGCGACCATCATGCCGGGACCGAAAGAACCCAGATCACCACCCTGCTTGCCAGACGGGCAACTGGAATGTTCTGACGCCATCGCCGCGAAGTCAGCGCCTTCTGATATTTGTTTTTTTAGATCGAGGCATTTTTCTTCCGAATCAACCAGTATGTGCCTTGCAGTAGCTTGTGCCATGAACGTGAACCTTATAACGTTTGAATGAAATATTTATATGAAAATTGAATGCCGACTCATGCCTAAATTGTCTGAAGCGTAGTCATGCAATCTGGCAGCAGATGCTGCAGGTTATGCGACTCTCGCAGACAACATGTGTGCCGAGCCAATTAAAAACGACCTACCGTCTGACGGCCTGTCCGGGTTAAGCAGAAACGTCCTCAGGACATTCCCGGCTTCCACACGCCGGATGCAGAGTTACTCTGCTCCGATTTCTGTCTTGATACATCAGCAGCCACCTGATCTGCAAACGCCATCAGCTCTTCCAGAACTTCCTTTTTCTGTGGCTCCGGCATTCCCTCCTGGCCAAGTAAAAAACCTATAATGGCACTCAAGTATTGCGATGCAACACCCGGATCCTGCGCCGCCGGGTCATGCTGTGACAACACCTCCCGGATATCCGCAACAAATTTTCCACTGAGTTGAAGTTGTGACATACCAACACTGTATAATTTTAAGGACTGACAGGATACCAGAAATGGCGATAGCTGAAATGGACCTTGCAGAAACGCGCCGCAGAAAGTGTCGCTAGCGACCAAAGAATTCGTATCTGGGTAGGTTAACTACCTATCGGTTATCTAAATAAGGGCAAATAAGATGAGTGTGCAAGCGACGATACAATCAAAAATTGAAGCAGCTTTGCAGGTAACCGTGCTTGAAGTTGAAAATGAAAGCCATATGCACAACGTGCCAGCTGATTCTGAGACGCACTTTCGAGTGGTGTTGGTCAGTGAAGACTTTGAAAACAAAAATCTGCTTACCAGGCACCGACAGATCAATAAGTTGCTCGCGGAAGAGCTAAACGCCGGCGTGCACGCACTTGCACTGCACACCTTCAACCCACAAGAGTGGAAGGATCGAGGCGAATCAGCAGTCGCGTCACCGGCCTGCCGAGGCGGTTCAGCGGCCTAGTCACCCCGCTGGTGCTACATCCGGCATGCGATGCTTCAGCGGTGTGATGGCGCCGTCGTTCAGCGACCACTGTGAAACGATGGTGTTAAACAGCACGGCTTTCACATAAGCCCGCGTTTCATCAAATGGAATAGTTTCTACCCACAGATCTGCAGCCACAGGCCGGTCAGCCATCCACTTATTAACCCGCGAAGGACCTGCGTTATAGGCTGCCGCGGTAAGTACCATGTTGTTATCGAAGCGTCCCATCAAATGATTGAGATACTTTACACCGAGTTTGATATTGAACTCACCGTCAATCAATCTCCATTTCGGCGCTTTGACTCCCAACTCCTTTCCCATCTGCCTGGCAGTTGCCGGCATCAACTGCATTAGCCCGACCGCACCGGCTGATGACTTGATGTCTGCGATGAAAAGGCTCTCGCGGCGCATCACGCCATAGATGAATTCACGCTCAACCGCATACCGCTCAGCAGTGCGGCCGACATAACTACTGTAAGGCGCAGGGAACAAGGTGTCCAAAGCGCCCGGCTCACTGGCTGATATCATCGCGGCCAGCGCTCTATCGTACCAGCCAACATTCTGTGCGATATTCGCGGCCGCGATTAACTTCTCTTTGCTGGCAGACTTAAGCGCCTGATTCCATTCACGGCGCCCCTCCCAGGAGATGCCAACCAGAAAAAACTCCACAGCACGGGCGATTTGTTCTGATTTGCGCAGAGACTCCACCTGCGCCACATTAACCAGAGGCTGATTCACCTTGATTGGGTAGCTGCTTGATAGACGATCGGCTGCAAGAAAACCGTAATAGTCAAAACCCCCGGCAATGTTTTCATAAATTCTCGCTGCAGCAGACTTGTATCCTTGTGACTCCAAACTGCGCGCCCGCCAATACTTCCAACGGGATTCTTTCTTTTCTGTGTCGGTAAGCTCATCCAGCAAAGCCAGGCTTCGCTTCCAGTCCCTTGCCTGTAACGCCAGACGAACCCGCCAATAGCGCACATCGCGATCGGGCTCCACGTTATTAAGTAACTCTACTGATTCAGGCATACCCCGCTTAGCAGCGAGTACAGCATACTTGGCCAACGTCTCCTGTTTGCGCTGGTTACTGAACCCGAAGCGCTTGGCATTGGATCGCCAAAACGCAGAAGCGGCAACCAGATCATTCCGCGCCCAGCGCCGCAGCAGCAGGGTGGCCATTTCCTGATGGTGAATGCTGTCGCCACGCATAGCAGCAGAGGGCAGCAAATTCTGTGGCTCGGTAAGCCCGTCAATCCAGGCTTCAACAATGCGCCCATCTCGTTTATTGAAGTATTTTAGCAATGCCCTGACTTCATCGCGTTCGCCGCGCTTCAACAACGCCACCGTTCGCCGCCAGAGCGCGCCGGTCGGCACGTCAGACACTTTTGCTAGTAAAAGATCAAACGCTTCATCACATCTTTTGGTGTGGCGCACCGGATCTACCCAGAGATCGCTGATCGATTGATTGAATTTCAAGGCGCGACTGGTCTGGAATTCGGCCATCAGATCATCGCAAGGGTGCACCGGTACATTGTCACCAGCCGATGCCTTTTGATAGTCCTTCCAACGTTCAAGTTTGGCGCTACGGTTTTTAACTGCACTCAATAATTTTCTATGCAAACGCCTGTCATGTTTCATCTGTTCAACACGCGTAAGCAAACTAGCGGGTTCTGCGTGCCGGGCAATTTCTTTTTTTAATAAAAGAAAATCCAGATAGTCAGCCAACGGGTAATTTTTTAGTTCGCCGCGTCGAGACTTAACCGCATCCAGCTCTCCGTTTTTTAATAATTCATTCAACTCCAGATAGCGTTGACGCTGGTCACTATAGCGCTCTAAAAAAGAAGCAGTGTCTGCACCTGCCAAGTGATAGGGCAAACATGTGATGATCAACAACAAACACTGTGCGATGAAAATGTGAGCAGGCATCTATTCCACAACTATTGGTTGTACACGAGCGTGCAAAGTGTACTTGAATGACACTACACAACTATTACTATTACCATTAAATTTAGCGCCGAACAAAGGTGCAATTATAGATCGAGTCAATCAGTTGACTGAAGAGACGCAGGTTGATTTACTTGCAATAGGTTTATCAGCGCATGGCTGGTAATTTCAGTATCCGTCAAACAGCACCGGAAATATTGTGTTCTCAATCAATCCATCTGAAAACCCGCTTATTGATATTGGCACCAATCTTACTCATGACTCTTTTACAGAGGACTTTGATCAGGTAGTAGAGCGAGCCAAACAAGTAAATATCAAGCATATGGTGGTTACCGGGTCTGACCTTGAAAACAGTGTTCAAGCGATAACGCTGGCAGCGAAAAATCCAAACCTGTTTTCTGCCACCGCAGGTATTCACCCACACTATGCCGATCAATTTAGTAGCGACACAAACTCACAACTGACTCAACTATTGCAACAACACGATGTCAGTGCAGTAGGAGAAACCGGGCTGGATTTTTTTCGTGACATATCACCACGAGACCTGCAGATAAAAAGCTTTATAGCTCACATAGAGCTCGCACAGCAATTCAACAAACCATTGTTCCTGCACCAACGCGATTCGCACGAGGTGTTCTGTTCTATTCTAGAAGAACACAGGTCAGCTTTGGGACGCATTGTCGTGCACTGTTTTACGGATACCGCCAAGGCGTTGCAGGACTACCTGGATCTCGACTGTTATATCGGTATCACCGGCTGGATTTGCGATGAACGTAGAGGTGCTCATTTGCTGGACTGTGTTGACACCATCCCGTTGAATCGCCTGATGATTGAGACCGATGCCCCCTACCTGATGCCGCGTACTCTACGACCGAAACCCAAGACCCGTCGCAACGAACCCTGTACGTTGCCATTGGTGCTGGAGACTATCGCCTTAGCTCGACCGGAATCTGCTGAAACGCTGGCACTCGCGACGACTGAAAACGCCCGTCGTTTTTTCGCCCTGCAATAGGCCCTACCGGCAGTAAATCACCACGAACCCTCAATCATGGCCCGCTGGAAACCCGACGCGTCAGTCAGTGGCAGGCCGCGTGCCTTCCGTCCTGCTGGCGCAGGCTTCCTCTTAGATATCATGCTACTGTCACGTCCAGTGGAACCCTGAAGATCATGGCAGCACATCCACTCGCTCACGCGTCGGGCTTCCAAAAGATAACCACCCTGAGCTCTCGATCGTAACTCCCGGGACGCCCGGCGCGTCAGTGAGCGGCAGGCCGCGTGCCTTCCGTCCTGCTGGCGCAGACTCCTCTTAGATATCATCCAGCTGTAATGACTAGCGAAGCCCCTGAAGATCACTGCAGCACATCCACTCGCTCACGCGTCGGGCTTCCAAAAGATAACCACCCTGGGCTCTCGATCGTAACTCCCGGGAAGCCCGGCGCGTCAGTGAGTGGCAGGCCGCGTGCCTTCCGTCCTGCTGGCGCAGGCTTCCTCTTAGATATCATGCTACTGTCACGTCCAGTGGCACTCTGAAGATCGTGGCTGCACATCCACTCGCTGACGCGTCGGGCTTCCAAAAGATAATCACCTG
>CALGJU010000255.1 GCA_937928685.1 uncultured Granulosicoccaceae bacterium | reverse complement strand
CCGCAGGGGCGATTAATCAAAGTGCACACCACATTCGTTGCAGGCTCTATGACTTACTGTTGTCACGATTTATCTATTAAAATTAGACACTTTGATTGACTCATATGGGCAATCTATTTGTTCCAGTACACTAGATATAACTGTGAATATTGCCACTTTGTCTGATGCGATAGCTACCGTCACTTGCCGGTTTGCCAATCAAATTCAACATACCGGTGACCTGAGATGATGTTTGCGCGGTGGGTTTGATTTGGATGTCGGCCTTAAAATTACCGGCTTGATCCAGCGACACCTCACCTTTTAACAGCAGTTCCCCGTCTTTGTTGCTGAGTTTGCCAATATGCAGATCACCCTGCGGAACAATATCAAAAGCGACTTGGCCCAACTTCACCATATCGACCACTTCTGCATTACTCCAGATCAGCTTTCCCTGGGTGCGCTTTAGCAAATTGTTCTCTAGCTCAAGCTCTTCAAGATCTGCCAAAACCACCCCGGCAAATTGCGCCACCGGCAGAGGAAGAAACTGCTCCAGATTAGCTGCAGGAACACGGAATTTACCGTCGCTTACCAGAATATCGCCAGCTAAATTACGTTTTACCAAGCCTTCACCGTTACCACCTATCACTTCAAAATCAACCTTTGCACCCGCACTGCCGGACAGCAATGTCGCCGGCTGAAACTTCCATTTCGCGTTGTTGATTGGCAATGCCGGGGCGGGTGCGATGATCTGTTGAGCAGAACCGCTCCATACGCTACCGCTCACGCCGCTGAGTTTTATCGGGTTAATGTTGACGTGGGGTAAAACACCAGCGGCCGGAAACTTCCAAACAACCGTCACCGCAAATGCCAACAACCCTAAAAATAACAGCCCGATTGTTCTCACTGTCCCACCTCCAGGCTTAACCGTGCGCTCACTTGCCCTGCTTCCTTACGACTTAAGTTTATGGTTTTAACTTCAATACCATATGTTTCATCAAGGCCACCTAGCACCTGCAATAACTTATTAAATTCAACTTTGGAAAACTGCGCTCTTGCCCCCTGGCCGCCATCCGGGGTGACTCGCTCCGGGGTGGAGATTTTGGCTTTCTTTATCGCCTCGTCCAGCAGTATATACGGCGCTTTGTTTATCGGCTGCTTGACGCGGGCATTGCCTGACGCAATCGGTTTTTGCTGTTGCATCCATGCAAGGTCTTGCTGCTTTGCCGCGACCGATGCTGTCCTGGCCGAGATACCTTTGGTAAGCGGATCTATCGCAAACAAATAAAGCAGCGCGCCAACGCCGACAATGCCCACCGAGGCAACAATAAACTGCTCTCTTGGCGTTTGCGATAGATACCAGTCTTTTATACTCATGACTTTGTCTCCACACGCAGCCTGGCTTTAATGCGATCCCGCTCTTTGGCTGCAGACTGTACATTCGCCTGCAGCTGACGTTCCAGTTCAAGATTCAGTTTGAGCTTATCTACTTCTTGCAGAGTCTCTGTCTCAAGCACGATATCTAACTGACCTCTTTTGTAGTTGATGCTGTTTACCGTAGGATTTTTTAAATCCTTCAGCGCAGCGCCGACGGCCGACATCATCACGACAAAACTTGCGTCATCAATGCCACCACCTGTATTGGTTTTTATCAGTGAGCGCATTTTTCTTACAGGATCAACGTCCGCGTTCTTAACATTGGGGTAAGCACGCTTTAAGGTACTGGCAAGTTCTCCCTGCAATCGGCTTTCTTCTTCACCCAGGCTTTGATACTGAAGAAAGCTCGACCCGCCCCAAAGAGCCGCAAGCGTCGCCGCCAGCGCCACCGGCACACGCCATGGTTTCCAGGCTTTACCAATGGCTTCTGTTTTTCCAAAATCACCTTGCAGCAGATTAATACGGTCAGCACTTTTTTTGTATTGACTCAATCCCTTCGCAAAGAGTGCCACCTCGGTGCGCATGAATTCCGGACTGGTGGTTGATTGAAGTTGAAAATCGTCCTGCCCGCAGCTGTAATGTCTGGCGCGATTAATTTCATCATCAATCTGCTCAGGAGGTGCACCCTCAATCGCGTTGGAAAGTAGCATGAGCAACATTTCCGTATCACATGAAAACCCTTTAGACGCCGCCAGTCGAACCGATGAGTGACCGCCATTAGTCATTACCGTCCAGCTGTCATCAAAGAAGGGCAGTGCCAGAGTTTCCGGAACAATTTCCTGAACATTGAGTTTTACGCTCGCCGCCACCTCTTGTATCCAGACGAGACTGTCGCGCGCTATAACCGCCACCGGAATATTGCCACTGGGCAATCGATTTCCGAAGGCAAAGTGTGAAGCTTCAACGTCCTGCGCCAGTTGCTCTTCCAGTGAATACGGCACAGCCTTCAATGCTTTGGCAAGATTAGTCGCCGGCACCTGCGCTTCTTCCAGCAACACTTCTGTGCCTGCTACCACCATCACCACACGACGACGGTCTGCGGCTTTGGCCGCATCGGCAAACGAACCATGATCGGCGTGACCAATGACTGATCCTTTGTCATCACACAGAGCCCAGCGCAGGTAATCATCACCAACGCGTTGCAAATAGGTAAGTAAGTATTGAGACATAACTAATCCACTGGTTTACCGGGTTGTCTGTGCCAGACGAGCTACAGACTTCCTCTGGCGCGACGAACCGTTAGTATCGCACCATTGTTGTCACGCTCAAAAATAGTATATTGCGTGACACTGATATCATCCCGCTTAACTGTAACGCGCGACATATAAAAGTTACTTTTAACATCAATATTAACATCCTCGAGATTTTCGTTCGGACCAGAACCTCTGGTATCGTCTCGAAATGACTGGACATCTTCATAAGTCACTACTGTCGGCGTGACAGCAGCCGTCGGATTGGGAGCTGCCAGTAAATCTTCACTGGGCGGGCACCCCGGATAGTCCTGCCAATATTCATCATCAACTACTGTAAAAGCCTGTGCCTGCGCTGCCATGTACGGGGCGAGAGATGCCAAAACCGCCTCAGACGCCGTATTGATGTTTATTGCAGTGCCGGTGCGCAGCGTTGCGATATGTGGAAACAGTACATCGTAATCGTCTAAGCCACCTTCATCGGTTACACGAAACCCATTAACCAGCAACAGTTCTGTCGGGCTGACCATCGGTCCATTGGCCGCTCGATAGGAAGGGGTCTGCCCGGTATAGAAATCATCTTCCGCCCCATTGGCACCTGTGACATCAATATCGCGGTCAATCCAATCCTTTATAGCATCAGCTTTAGTTGAGTCGATTGTCAATGCAGTTAATAGCCTCTGCAAAATCTGAAACTCGTCGTCCTGCGGCACACCTTGATCATCAACCAGGTTATTCAGATTGAATTTACCTTGCATATCGATCACACAACCTTCTATGGTCGCGCCATCAACAGGCACAGGCGGCAGGCTTTGCGCCCAAAAGTCATCTGTACTATCAGACCCGCCGCGCTCATTTTCCTGCTTATCGCGGCGCAGTACCGCCATAGCAAATCTTTCACCCGCACCCAACAGATTCTTCAATTGCAACTGGGTCTGGCGGTTTTGCGCCAGCTGAATCGCACGCTGCTGTTTGGTTGTCATGGCGGTAACGGTGATGGTTATTAATGCCACAACCAATAACGTAGTAACCAATGCAGCACCGCGCTGGTGCAGATGAGTAGAAAGAAGTGAGGTGTGTCGGTAGACAGGCATCAAAGCATCTCAATACGGCAGTATAAACAGACGACTAATGGTACCTACACCATCCACATCAACAGTGGCCTCAACCGCTGCGGGTAAATCGTCAAAATCGTCATCAACATTATCTTCAGGTGGCCAGGTGGTGTGCCACGCACCGGTAAGATTGAGAAACCGAAACGTTAAACCACTTACATTCTCAAGCAAGCTGCGCTCCTGAAACTGACTCGAATCAAACCGGTCAACGTGATACCAATATCGTCGTAGCAATCGCGATTGATCATCCAGAACATAGGCCACACGCTGCAGATCACTGCGCGGTGGCATTTGTAGCAGCGCCGGATTAGTCCAGCCGCCACGGGTGACCTGAATTAAGAACTCACCGGCCTGACTGACTTCTAAGCTTTTTCTCTTGCCGCCGAGTTCGTCAACCACATCGCGGCGGACGATTTGTTCGAAATCTTCCTGCAACCAGTAAAACGTGCGTTCCAGTGCATCGTACTGGGCTACGTTTTTTTCGATGCTATTGCCAATTCGGGTGACATTAAACCAACCGGCATACGCCGCACCGGCCATCACCGCCAACACGGCAATCGCAACAATCAGCTCGATTAATGTAAAACCACGTTGGCGCATACGGAATTTGTGAAAATCTGGTCAGACCTTCAGTGTAACACCCTGTGTTTCAGGGTTGTGACACATTGCGACTCAGCAGCCGCGGGTGGTTGACGAAGCCTGCTATCGTCAACAATGGGTTTTTTGAATCTTCCCGCTTTCTGATTTCAATATCGACGCGACGAAGATCTTCGTCTTCGACCTTTTGCACCCGGGTTTTCCAGTACCAGGTAATACCCAGCATTTCCGTATTACCGGTTTTTGAGCCTGTCTCGGGAAAGGTACCCGACAGCTGCAATTCAGCCAGTCGATTCGAGCCTACCCATTGGGCAATAGTTCGATCGCGCAATCTACCGGCATTGGCGGCGCTGGCACCTGCTGTCTGTATCAACACACCTAATACAATGGACATAATGGCCAGCGATACCAGAATTTCAATTAACGTGAAGCCACTCTGACCGGCGCATTGACGAGTATTCTTCACAGTGAATCCACCACGCCCAGCTCTATCAACTGATCTACCCCGGTGGCAACCTGCCAGCGATTTTCGAGCAATCCTTTATCTACAATTACTTTGAAGTCAGGCATGATCTCCCCATTAGACAGCATCATTACGTGAGGGCGGGTCTTTTCATCCAGCTTGGCATCTTCGGCTGACTCCAACACCACCGAAACTCCAGCAACAAACACCTCTACCTCCATACCTTCTGGCCATTCGCGCTTGCGAAACATTTTATCTTCATAAGCTACCCACTTACCGGTGCGATTGTCGCCATCAAGTTTTAAGAATTGATAATCACCATCGGTAAATCGCACACCTATTTCAGTGCTCTTAAAAATAGACTCATCAGATGCTCTGCGGAACAACTCCGCCAGGCGCAAAGCTTCAGTTCTGATTTGCTTTTTATCACCGCCAAAATTTATGCGCGGTACGATCACACTCGTTACGGTGGCCATGATCGCGATCACTACAATCAGCTCAAGCAGGGAGAACCCTCTCTGCTTCACCGCTGTTGCGTTCATACTTCGACCTTGCCTTCGATAATTACGGCTAGTGTATTAACGGGTTTAACTGCTCCAGTTGCCGATATCTGCATCTTCGCCCTCACCACCGGACTGGCCATCACGGCCCAGTGTATAGACATCGATGTCACCATTCTCGCCAGGGCTTAAGTACAAGTACTCACGGCCCCAGGGGTCCTTAGGCAATCTGTCCAAATAACCACCTTCCTGCCAATTGGGTGCTTCTGGTTCACCGGTGGGTTGCTCTACCAATGCCATAATGCCTTGATCAGTGGTGGGATAGTTGAAGTTCTCAAGCTTATATATCTGCAAAGACCCAACGATACTTTTAATGTCATTTTTTGCAGCAGCAATTCTGGCCTTACCCGGCTGAGTGAAAATCTTTGGTGCAACGACGGCTGCTAAAATACCAAGAATGGCCACAACAGCGATTAATTCGATCAAGCTAAAGCCTGACTGGCGGCTTTTGTTGTTTTGCGACTGTGCGGCCGAAAATTTCTGGTTTTTCTGTGAGTTCACTGTTCAACTCCGAGTGGATTCTGTTCGTGTAGAATTAGGGGCAACGGGCAAACCTTAACCGATTGTTCGCCCAAGCGTTGCATGGTGTCAAATTATAGCGGCTGCGCCTGCGGTTGGGCCCATTCGCCCAGTTACTGTTTGATAAATCCGTACCGGAAAAGTTCTTTTTGAAAGCCTCCCGAAACAAACCCGACACCGCAAGTGTAACTGTCAATCTAGCAAGCAATTTGAAAGCCTACTGCCTTGCCCTCTTTGTTGGCGTCACATGCGTGGTTTTTCAAGCCCTGAACATGGCTACCCCATTGCGCTTCGGCAGGACCGAAATCCTTGAATCCGGCCAATGGTGGAGAATTGTGACCGGCAATCTGGTCCACCTGGGGTACTCACATCTGGCTTTAAATCTCGCCGGATTGACATTAATCAGCCTGTTATTGGCGCATGCGCTTAGCGCCAGACAGTGGGTGTTCACCGGGCTGTGCTCCATGATCGGCGTCAGTGTCGGTCTGCTGCTGTTTGATCCACAGTTGAGCTGGTACGTTGGTTTGTCTGGCGCGCTTTACGGGCTGCTGCTCGGGGGCGCGATTGCCGAATTCAGACACCACAAGCAAATGGCCCTGTTCATTGCGGCATTCACCATCGGCAAAATCATCTGGGAACAGATTTTTGGTGCGGTAGAAAGTAGCGAGGCGATCACCGGTGGCAATGTCATCGTCAATGCACATCTTTACGGCATGGTGGCAGGCGCACTGGCAGTGCTGTTTTTACGCGCTGTTGAGTTTATGCGCAGCAAGTAACTACACGTTCGAATTCAACCATAATGTTAGGTAACAGAATACCCGGCATTGAGTGGGCTTCCGAACCGCATCGCTATACGTTACCGTACTCAGGTGATTCTTCACCCAACCAACGTGAAATCAGTGGCACAACGTGCTGCGGGTGACGCACAGTAATTTCATCAGTCATCTGTTTGACCTGCGGCAACAGTTTTTTATCGCGCATAAGATCTGCAATCTTAAATTGAGCGCTACCTGTCTGGCGGGTGCCCAGCACTTCTCCGGCGCCGCGTAACTCCAGATCTTTCTCTGCTATCAAAAACCCGTCATTGGTTTCTCTTAAGATGCCAATTCTGTCTCTGGCCCGCTGGCTCAATCCCTTTTCATACAAAAGAACACAACTGCTCTGTTGCGATCCTCGCCCTACGCGCCCGCGCAACTGGTGTAATTGCGATAAGCCAAGGCGCTCTACGTTTTCTATAATGATCAGGGACGCATTGGGTACATCAACCCCCACCTCTATCACAGTGGTTGCGACCAGCAAATCTGTTGAATGCTCTTTGAACTGCTGCATGGCCTGTTCTTTTTCTGTTGCATGCATTCTGCCGTGTACCAAAGACACACGGGCTTCAGGTAAAAATTCTTTAAGCTCTATTAACGTGTCTTCTGCGGCATTAGCTTGCAGGGTTTCAGATTCGTCTATCAGCGTGCATACCCAATACACTTGCCTGCCTTCTGCAATGGCCGCACCGACCCGCTCTACTATTTCAAGACGTCGTGCATTAGGGATTGCCACTGTTGTGATGGCTTGTCGGCCTGGCGGCAGCTCATCAATGATGGAGCAATCCAGATCGGCATAGGCCGTCATCGCCAGGGTACGCGGAATAGGCGTCGCGGTCATCGTAAGCTGATGTGGCACGAGACCACCTTCTACGCCCTTCTCTCGCAGTGATAACCTTTGATGCACACCAAAGCGATGCTGTTCATCGACTACGGTTAACCCGAGGTTTTGAAAAACAACATCCTGCTGAAACAGCGCATGGGTACCGACCGCTATTCTTGTCTGCCCGAGCGCTATCGATTCAAGTGCATCGCGTTTTTGCTTTGCACCAAGTTTGCCTTTGAGCCAGCCGATTTTTAGCCCAAGCGGTTCAAACCAGTGACTGAAGCTGAGTAAATGTTGCTCGGCCAGAATTTCCGTTGGCGCCATTACCGCCACTTGATACCCCGCATCAACCACCAATGCAGCGGCGGCGGCTGCCACCAATGTTTTACCGGAACCCACATCACCCTGCACCAGCCTTAACATCGGGATACCAAGCGTTAGGTCTTGCCTGATCTCTTCGATAACGCGTTGCTGTGCGCCAGTCAGTGAAAACGGCAGTGACGCGATCAACTGCTCGCACACCGAACCTTCAGATGCTATTACCGGTGCAGCCTGCTTTTTAATATCATTGCGAATCTGTTGCACGCTTAGTCTATGCGCCACCAACTCCTCAAACGCCAACCTCTGTACTGCCGGGTGATGCCCCTCAAGCAAGGCATCCACTTCAACAGCAGGGTCTGGCCGGTGCACCGTGATCAATGCCTGCTTCAGCGACACCCCTGTATGTGCAGACTCAGGTAGCAGCTCTTCAACCGTTGCCGTTTTTAAGTGCGACAATGCAGCGTCGGTGATTTTACGCATAGACAGCTGATGCAAGCCTTCAGTCACAGGATAAACAGGTGTCAGTGAGCTCTCACCCGCTTGCGCTGCCGTCGGGTCGACTCCACGCGGGATAACCTGAAATTCCGGATGCACTATTTCAAGCTGTCGCCGGCCACGGCGCACCTCACCAAAGCATCGCACAACACTGCCCACTCGAAGCATTTGTTGCTGCTTCTGATTAAAGTGAAAAAAGCGCAGCGATAGCTGGCTGCCCTCACGATCTTCAATAATGCACTGCAAAGAGCGGCGTCCGCGAAACAACTGTTCGCAGGAAACAACAACGCCGGCGGTCAATACTTCAAGGCCCGGTACCAGATTACCAATCGCAATAACCCGGGTGCGATCCTGATAGCGCAATGGCAAATGGAACAATACATCCTGCAATGAAGCAATCTTCAGGCGTTTGAGTTTTTCTGCCTGCTTAGGCCCCACTCCTTTGAGGCGCGTCACTGCTATGGTCGTGAGATCCATACCACTAAAGTCTAATAGTGAATGATTAAGCCAGCACCATTATCGCATCTACCTCTACCGGCACATCTTTAGGCAACTGTGCCACACCGATAGCTGCACGTGCCGGATAGGGTTCTTTGAAATACTTTGCCATCACATCATTAACATGGCCAAAATCTTTAAGGTCAGTCAGGTACACAGTGAGCTTAACGATATCTTCCAGTCCACCGCCAGCGGCTTCGCATACTGCCTTCAGGTTGTCGAACACCTGAGTTATTTGCACCACAACATCACCCTCAACCACTTCCATTGTTGCAGGCACCAACGGTATTTGACCAGATACATAAACCGTATTACCGGCTTTAACCGCTTGTGAATAGGCACCAATCGCACCGGGTGCATTTTCAGTTGCTATGATTTCTTTGCTCATGAGATTCTCTTGTTCGGTAGTAACTTCAGCTGAAATTTAACGACTTCTAACAGGTTAGGAGCTTGCGCGTCGGGCCTTATGAACGGCATATAAACTGCGCACTCGCCGGATGAGCCGGCCAAGATGGGTACGATCTTTCACGCTCAGTGTGAAGTCCAGAATGCTAATGGTCTCATTGCTGCGATCAAAGCGAATGTCTTCAATATTGGACTCCATTTCAGACATCACATTGGAGATCTTGGCAAGCACACCCGGCACATTGTTGATCTCGACAATGACATTGGTCTGAAAGGTCTCTGATATATCAGTACCCCAGACAACCGCCACCCACTCTTTTGCACGCCTGCGTTGTCGGCCGACATTTTTACATTCAGTGCGGTGAACCAACACCCCTTTGCCCGCGGTGATCATGCCTTGAATATTGTCACCGGGAATTGGCTGACAACATTTGGCCAGCGAAATAATGGCATCTTCACCACCAGCCACAATCAAGGGCCCTGGATCAGATTCTTTGTTCACCGGAATTTTCCGTTTAACATCGCCCTCTACATCGCCTTCATTCAGAAGCCAGGCGGCGATCATGCTCGGGATTTGATTACCCAGGCCGACTTCATAGTACAAACTGTCAAGGTCCTTCAATTCCATCTGTTTAAGCAAGGAGTCAATCGCCGTTTGATCTATATCTTCGATGCTGGCGTCGTGGCGTTTTAAGCCGCGATTCACCAATTGCAGACCAAAGCCAATGGTCTTATCAACACTCTGATGCTTGATAAAGTTCCGCACCGCGCCGCGCGCCTTCGGTGTGACCACAAAGTTGAGCCAATACGGGCTTGGCTGTTGGTTATCAGAGCGAATAATTTCAACCGTTTGGCCAGACTCAAGCGGCATACTCAGCGACACAGGTTTGCGATCGACCTTGGCAGTCAGACAGCTATTACCAATATCAGAATGTACCTGGTAGGCAAAGTCGACCGCCGTCGCACCCTGCGGTAGTCGATAGATGTCACCTTCCGGTGAGAACACGTAGATTTCGTCAGGAAACAAATCAACTTTGACGTTTTCATAAAACTCCAGCGTATCTTCACTGGTGTCTTTTATATCCATCAGATTAGCCAACCACTGATGAGCACGCTGCTGCGCGACATTTGATGGACCTTCTTTGTACATCCAGTGCGCAGCTACACCAGTTTCTGCAAAGCGGTCCATCTCATGGGTTCTAATCTGCACTTCAATCGGCACAGCAGCAGGGCTTAGCAAAACGGTGTGCAATGACTGATAGCCATTGCTTTTTGGAATGACAATGTAGTCCTTAAACTGCCTTGGCAGCGGATTGTGCACCCGGTGCATCACACCAAGGGCTCGATAACAATCATCGACTTTGTTCACTACCACGCGCACTGCAAACATATCGAATATGTCTTCAAATGCCGAACGCTTCTTGCGCATTTTCTGGTACAGGCTGTAGAGATGTTTCTCACGACCATGCACTTCAGATTCAATACCCGCTTCTTCCAGTTTGGATTTAGCAATAATCTCAAACTTCTGTACCAACTCAACGCGGTCTTTATGACGCTTTTTGACCGCTTCAGCCAACACCCGGTAACGCGCCGGATAAAGCGACTTGAAGCCAAGATCTTCAAGCTCATTTTTCATTCGATAAATGCCAAGACGATTGGCAATGGGGGCATAGACTTCCAGCGTCTCACGCGCGATCCGGCGGCGTTTCTCATCTGGCATAGCACCCAAGGTGCGCATGTTATGAATTCGATCTGACAGCTTGATCAGGATGACGCGAATATCGTCAACCATCGCAAGCAACATCTTTTGAAAGTTGGCAGCCTGAGCCTCTGCTCTGGATTTAAATTTCAGATGGGTCAGTTTGCTCAAGCCATCTACCAACAGCGAGACGTCTTCACCAAACTGCTCAGTGATCTGTTCGACAGAGGCCGAGGTATCTTCGACAACATCATGCAGCAACGCCGCCATCACACTGCGATGGTCCATGTTCAATTCGAACACTATTTTGGCGACCGCCAGCGGATGCGAGATATAGGGCTCGCCGGAAAGCCGACTCTGGCCCTCGTGCGCTTGTTCCGCCATTTCAAACGCGGCGCGCACTTCATTAATTTGTGACTCGTCAAACCGCCTTTGCATCAATTTGCAAAGGTCTTCGATACTCAACTGCCTGGCGGTTTGCTCGGCAGGAATATTACTGGAACGCGTCAGCGAAGGTACTGCCACGTTCAATGACGGTGTGTCAAATGCCCGTAGGGGTAATGGATGCTGATTCTTCACTGGAGGGTTCCTCAATCGGCATCACCGGTGGCGTGTCTTCCAGCATTTCTTTTTTAATCAGTCCTGCAGCAATCTCACGCAGCGCAACCACGGTTGGCTTGTCGTTTTCTATAGGCACAAGTGGTTCTGCACCCAATGAGATTTTTCGAGCTCTTTTTGAAGCCTGCAATACCAGCTCAAAACGATTATCAACGTGTTCCAGGCAATCTTCTACTGTTACTCGTGCCATCTTATTCTCCGAACTTACTACTGAAAGTTCTACTGGGTAGTATCACAGGGGGGTTAAATTACGTGCAAATGACATCGACACCAATCGAGTCACCACGCGCCACCCTTCATTTTAGTGACATTGAGTAAGAAAACAACCGGCAAGACAAGCTTTGCGCTCTAAGCGCCCGAGCATTCGTCTATTACATCACGCTCAAGTGCAAGCTCACAGCCTGAAACGCGTGATCAGGATAACAACGCTGAGAGCAAATCGGAGCGCTCTTCGGCCTGACGATTCACTTTCAGCCGCTTGGCAAGCACCACCGCGCCGAGCTCTGTCACCGCCTGTTCAAAATCATCGTTAATAATTAAGTAATCGTAGTTTGAAAAATGTCGCATGTCAGACACTGCATCAGCAATTCGTCGCGCTATCACTTCATCCGAATCACTGGCACGGCCACGGAGCCTGTGTTCTAACGTCTCACGCGATGGTGGAACAATGAATATGCTGCAGGCATCAGGCATCAACCTGCGCACCTGATCGGCGCCCTGCCAGTCGATTTCCAGTAGAACGTCCTTGCCACTCTTTAAGGTATTTTCAACGCTTTGGTGCGAGGTGCCGTAGTAGTTATCGAACACCTGGGCGTGCTCGAGAAAATCCGCTCGCGCGATCATTTCATGAAACGCCGGTTCATCGACAAAGTGATAGTCAACACCATCGGTGTCGTTGGGGCGCTTGGGGCGCGTGGTATGAGATACCGAGACGACCAGATCGTCGATCCGCGAACAGATCTCCCGCACCATACTGGTTTTTCCAGCCCCGGACGGGGCCGATAAGATAAAAAGCTGTGCCGTCATCGCTGCCTCATCAAGGCTATTAGTTGTTCAGACTTTGAAGTTGCCAAGTGTAGTAGCAAGTTACCACCCATGCGCAACTGATAGAGCCGGTTTTTGACTCCCGGCTGTTTCTACAAACTACCTACAGGGACTAGGCGTTAATCGCCATGCGCGAATCATATACGTCTACATCTGAACCAATCAATAATTCTACCAATCGATCACTGATAGGCAAACGGGTAGATTGCTCAAAGTGCATAAACATCGGGTTCGGATCAACATCTATTACCGCAAATTCACCTTCAGGGGTAATCCTCATATCCACAGCGCAGAACATATAATCAAGTGTAGCTGCTGCTCTTATGCAAGTGCGTTTGGCTTCCTGAGGTAGTTCGATAGGTCGCACATGATCACCTCCCATGGCACCGGAATAGTCAGATTCAGCAGACTCCACAACTCCAGCAAAAACCGAATCGCCAATCACATAGGCGCGTACTTCATCACCAATAATATTTTCCTGATATTCAATCGGCGTGCCGGGAAGATCCGATAAGCGTCGACCGATATCATCGATCTGACCAATGTTCCAGCTCGAATGACTCCAGCCGGATGGACGGTAGAGCAGCTGCTCCTCGGTCATACTGAAAAACGCCTGCACTCTTCTGAAGTCATTACTTACAATGATTTCCGGAACACGAATTCCTTGCGTGCGAATTTTCTGCAATTGATGAATGCGGAACCTGGAATTGTTTAAAGCATCGATCGGATTTATCCAGTGGCACTCCAATCCTCTAAAAAGACTGCCAAGCGATGCCTCTGTCTCACGCATTTCGACTTCGTCCTGCACACCGCCGACCGTGCTGGAGCCCGGTAGCAGGTCGTCCCATTGTCTGCAAAAAATACAGTTGACGGTCGATAAATCAATTGCCGGTTGACCATCACGAAATCGTATTGAACCAGACATTGGCAAAGCACCATCGAAGGTCAATGTCATATCTCTTGGATAGAGCCGGGAATCGAAGTAAGCAACACGATTTCCGCGGGCAACTAATTTGTTATAAATGGCGGCTGCATGTCGATCTTCAGCGGTGCCCAGTACCAGAATCATCTTGTCTCCAAGTCATAAACAACTCGTGTGACAAAGGACATATCATAATCTGTACCATGGCCAGATAAGGTTAATAAGCTCGTTTAGTCAAACTGAATTTGAACGTACCAGCCAAAATCTCAGGAGATAATCTGCGTTAATTCACAGTTCGTTAGTAAACTAATAAACATCCGAAACATCATCAGACTTTAAGCACGCTTCAAGATCCCCTAAAGCGGGATTAACTTGACGGTGTCAATGACATAGCGTTCTTATCTGCAGGAAATTGTTTTCGGTGTCGGACACAAATGCTGCACAGGTGCACGGCGTTAGTCCAAAAAAAATGCCATCAACAATGTGATGGCATTAACAATGTAATCTCAATAACGGCATTGCACCATTATGAATTTAGCCGATCGCTGTTAAGAGCGTCTCACCTAATTTTGCTGGTGACGGAGAAACCACTATACCGGCAGCCTCCATTGCAGTAATTTTATCATCAGCACCACCTTTACCGCCTGAGATCACCGCACCGGCATGTCCCATCGTGCGTCCCGGAGGTGCAGTACGTCCTGCTATGAAACCGGCAACCGGTTTCTTACGACCCTTGGCAGCTTGCTCTGTCAGCCACTCTGAAGCTTCTTCTTCAGCGGAGCCACCGATTTCCCCGATCATAATAATTGACTCGGTTTCCGGATCATCGAGGAACAGATCAAGGACATCGATAAACTCCGTACCCTTGACTGGATCACCACCTATACCCACAGCGGTCGTCTGCCCAAGGCCCGCCATAGTGGTTTGATACACGGCTTCATAAGTCAATGTGCCGGAGCGTGATACCACACCAACTGACCCTTTCTTAAAGATGGTGCCGGGCATAATGCCGATCTTGCACTCATTAGGCGTTAACAAACCTGGGCAATTCGGTCCCACTAAACGTGATTTGGAATCAGCCAATCTGGCCTTTACGTTGACCATGTCTCTGACCGGTACACCTTCAGTAATACAGATGATCAGAGCCACCTCAGCTTCAATGGCCTCGATGATCGCAGCCGCAGCGCCCGCTGGCGGCACATAAACGACGGAGGCATCAGCGCCGGTTTCCGATACACCTTCTTTAACCGTGGCAAACACCGGCAGTTCAGACCCTTTTGAATCACCATTTTCAGAGACCCAGGTGGTACCGCCCTTTTTGGGGTGAATGCCACCGACCATCTGCGTACCATGATAGGCCAGCGCTTGTTCAGTGTGAAAAGTACCGGTTTTGCCCGTCAGGCCCTGTACTAAAATTTTAGTGTCTTTGTTTATCAGTATTGACATAACTTACCCCTTCACCGCTTTAACAATTTTCTGCGCAGCATCGTCCAGATCGTCAGCGGCAATTACGTTTAGATCGCTATTGTTGATTATGTCTTTACCCTCTTTAACCTTGGTGCCTTCAAGACGAACCACCAGAGGCACAGTAAGACCCACTTCCTGAACCGCCTGTACCACGCCTTCTGCAATAACATCACAGCGCATGATTCCACCGAAAATATTGACCAGTATTCCCTTCACATTCGGGTCTGAGGTAATAATTTTAAATGCAGCGGTGACCTTTTCAGTGGTCGCGCCACCACCCACGTCGAGAAAATTCGCAGGTTCAGCACCGTAGAGCTTAATGATATCCATTGTCGCCATCGCAAGCCCCGCACCGTTTACCATGCAGCCGATGTCACCATCGAGTGCAATATAGGCAAGGTCATACTTGGAGGCTTCGAGCTCTTTTTCATCCTCTTCGGTCTCATCACGAAGTTCGGCAAGCTGTGGCTGGCGAAACATGGCATTACCATCAAAGGATACTTTGGCATCCAGTACGCGCAGATGGCCGTCTTTTAACACTACCAACGGGTTCACCTCAAGCAAGCTCATGTCACTTTCAACAAACGCCTTATACAACGTTGGAAAAAGTGTTTTACCGTCTTCTGCAGCAACGCCGGTAAGCCCGTACGCTGCATTGAGCTTGGCGACATCTGCATCGGTCATACCTTTTAAGGTATCAATGCCTACAGTGTGAATTTTTTCAGGGGTATCGTGCGCTACCGCTTCAATGTCCATTCCACCTTCAGTGGATGCGACAAAAGAAAACAAACTGGTTTCCCGATCAACAAGAATAGACAGATAGAGTTCTGTGTCGATATCTGCACCATCTTCAATATACAGCCGGTTAACCTGCTTACCTGCCGGTCCGGTTTGCTGCGTCACCAGTGTATTGCCGAACATTTCATGTGCGTTGGCTTTGGCTTCCTCTGCAGAGAAGCTAACTCGAACGCCGCCTTTGGCATCAGCCGCCAACTCTTTGAACTGCCCTTTGCCACGACCACCTGCATGAATCTGGCTTTTTACCACATAGACTGGCCCCGGCATGTTATCCACCGCCGCGTCTATACCTGAGGCCTCGAGAATAGGCTCACCTTTCGGAACAGGTATACCGAATCCCGCTAATAGCTTTTTCGCCTGGTACTCATGAATGTTCATGTATGGAAAAATCTCCGTAGTTAGTCTGATAATCGATAAGCTTCATATACGACTCACACGTGAGCAATGGTGGCTTTCGACTTACAAGGATTTAATATTAATCTGTTTTAACACTCAGCCGATTGAAGAGCTCAGCGATTCCTGTTGGGTATATGAATGGCACGCCCATCAGCACCGAGTGCAGCTTCATGAATAGCCTCTGACAACGTCGGATGAGCAAACACGGTACGCGCAATATCTTCAATGGTGCCTTCAAACTCAAGGGTCAATACACCGTGACCTATCAGCTCTGAACTGTGCGGCCCGACAATATGCATGCCCAACACTGCGTCACTATCTGCATCAGCAAGGATCTTCACCATGCCTGCGGTATCCTGCATTGCTTTGGCTCGACCGCTGGCCAGAAACGGAAAGACCCCTTTTTTATAATTAGCGCCTTCTTCTTTAAGTTGTTCTTCGGTCTTTCCAACCCATGAGATTTCCGGATGGGTATATATCACCGAAGGTATCGCATCATAGTTCAGATGACATTGATGTCCGGCGATACGCTCTGCCACCGCGACCCCCTCTTCAGAACCTTTATGCGCCAACATGGGCCCGCGCACTAGATCACCGATAGCCCATACACCGGGCAAGTTGGTTTCGCATGCACCGTTGACATGCACCAAGCCACGCTCATCTATCAGTAAGTCAGTTTCAGGCAGTGTCAGCTGGCTAATATTAGAACGTCTGCCAACAGCGACAATCACACGATCAACCTGCAACTGTTGCTCTCCGTCTTTATCGGTGTACTCAATGCTCACTTTATCGCCATTTACAGATGACGCCATCACACGTGCGCCAAGCTTGATGTCGAGCCCTTGCTGGCTAAACTGACGCAGTGAGTCGCGGGCTATCTGATCATCAACCATGGGTAGGAACGCATCCTGTGCTTCAAGCACAACGACTTCTGCGCCCAGTCGTCGCCACACACTGCCGAGTTCAAGACCGATAACTCCAGCGCCAATTACACAAAGCTTTTCAGGCACAGATTCCCAGTCAAGCGCACCGGCAGAATCGACAATGACATCACCCTGCAAGGGTACAGCGGCTATTTCAATGGAAGTTGAGCCGGTCGCAAGAATGACATTTCCAGCGCTATGAATACTTTTGCTGTTGTCGTGTGCAGTGACTTCTACCTGTCTGTCCGGCAGCAGTGAACCAGTGCCTTTGATCCAGGTTATTTTGTTGGCTTTAAACAAGCCCTCAATACCACCAGTGAGTTCCTGCACTATCTTATCTTTGGATTGAATCATTTTAGGCACATCAGCGGTCACTGATGGCACCACAATACCGTGGTCGCCAAAATGATGTTTCGCATCAGAATACAGCTGACTACTTTCCAGCAATGCTTTTGACGGGATGCAACCGACATTCAAACAAGTACCGCCTAATGCGGGCTTGCCTTGTTTGTTGATCCAGCTTTCCACACAGGCGGTGTTCAAGCCAAGTTGTGCGCACCGTATCGCCGCAACATAACCGGCCGGCCCGCCACCTATGACAATGACATCGTATTTATCTGACATCTGCTACTCCGGTTTTGCAATGTAATTTCGACTGGCCGCAATCCGAACTGCACGGGGTTTAGTATCAGCCAGCTCTGGATTGAAGCTGACCGATCTGATTCCAATGCGCCCGAAAATTACGGTTTTACAGACAATTTAAGCAATCAGGGAACGCGGCCAAACAATGCGCCTCTGACAACCCTGAAAGCCGCCTATGATACCGCACACGGGATAACAATTATTGGCGAGTGGAAAAACCGCTGTATGTTCAGCAGTCAGTGACTAGATATCGAGCAGGATTTTAGCCGGCTCTTCCACCAGTTCTTTGATCGTTTTAAGAAAACCCACCGCACCCTGGCCATCCACTATTCGATGATCGTATGACAGCGCGATGTACATCATTGGCTTAATGACCACTTCGCCGTTACGTGCCACTGGCCGTTCCTGGATAGTGTGCATCCCGAGAATTGCACTTTGTGGTGGATTCAGAATAGGGGTGGACATCAATGAACCAAAAACACCACCGTTGGTAATTGTGAAAGTACCACCAGTGAGATCGTCCATGCCGAGCTTTCCGTCTTTAGCACGACCGGCGTATTCACCAATCTGTGTTTCGATGTCAGCCAACGAGAGCAGTTCTGTATCACGCAGCACCGGCACAACCAACCCGCGATCCGAAGATACGGCGATGCCGATATCACAAAAGCCGTGGTACACCACATCATCACCATCTAAAGAGGCGTTGATATCAGGGTAGCGCTTTAACGCTTCAGTGGCCGCCTTGACAAAGATCGACATAAAGCCCAGACGCACCCCGTGAGCCTTTTCAAATTGATCTTTATATTGCGATCGCAGCGTTTTTATCGGCTCCATATCCACTTCGTTAAAAGTGGTTAGCATGGCGGTGGTTTGAGTTGCGTGCAGCAAACGCTCAGCGATTCGGGCACGCAATCGGGACATCGGCACTCGACGCTCTTCGCGATCACCCATTTCACGGCGAACAGGTGCAGCAGCAGAGGATGCGGCTATTCCCGAATTTGCACTTGCCGCAGCAGGTGCTGGAGATTGCGCTGCAGCGCCACCGGCTACATGTGCTTGCACATCGCCTTTATTTATTCTGCCGCCTTTACCTGTTCCAGCCACCTGATCACGATCAACACCGTGCTCAGACATCATGTGCCTGACCGATGGACTGGTCGGGCCGCCAACAGCACCACCGGCCGAAGCAGCAGATGAATCTTCATTCGCGGGCGCTGCGGCAGTAGTTTCTGCCACCGCACCGACTTCCATTATGCCCAATAATTCCTGTGCTACGACTGTCGTGCCTTCATCAGCAACAATAGAGGTAAGCACACCGTCAGACGGTGCGGGCACTTCAAGCACGACCTTATCGGTCTCCACTTCAACGAGCACTTCATCTCGCTTTACTGCATCGCCCGGTTGCTTCTGCCACGCCAGAATTGTGGCATCTGCGACAGACTCTGGTAAAACGGGAACCTTGATTTCAGTACTCATTGGCTTCTATTAAAACCTGCTTTCTCGATCATTAAAGTGTATTAGGTATCGGCGTTGAGTTGAGTTTCAACTCGATGCTGACTGTTTTCCTGCAATGCCAACGCCTCTAACACCAGCGTGGTCTGTTCTTTGATATGTTGATTAGCATAGCCTACCGCGGGTGATGCGGAAGGCGGCCTGCCGGCAAACTCCAGATGCTGTCCTTCACCCAGCACCCGTTCAACCCGGTGTCGAGTGGCACGCCAGGCGCCTTGATTGCGCGGCTCTTCCTGACACCACACAATTTGGCTGGCATTAGGATACATCGCAATAATGGCGCTCATTTCTGTATACGGGAACGGGTACAACTGTTCGACGCGAACGATGGCGATATTTTCTATGTTTTCCTCACGCCGTTTTTCCAGCAGATCGTAGTACACCTTGCCGGAACAAAAAACCAGTCGCGTAACGGCCGTTGGGTCAATCGGATCAATCTCTCCCAGCACAGGTTCAAAAGTGCCGTTGGCCAGATCTTCAAGTGTTGATACCGCCAATCGATGGCGCAGCAGACTTTTTGGAGTCATTACTATCAGAGGTCTGCGCATGGGCCTTACCATCTGCCGACGAATCATGTGATAAGCCTGTGCCGGTGTGCTCGGCACAAGCACCTGCATATTATCTTCCGCGCACAGCTGTAAAAACCGTTCCAGGCGGGCTGAGGAATGTTCCGGGCCCTGGCCTTCATAGCCGTGTGGTAAAAACATTGAAAGGCCACACAAACGCCCCCACTTGGTTTCACCAGAGCTTATAAACTGGTCGATTACCACCTGTGCTCCGTTGGCAAAATCACCAAATTGCGCTTCCCAGATAAGCAGTGTGTTCGGGTCAGCCGTGGCATAACCGTATTCGAATGCAAGCACGGCTTCTTCAGATAACACGGAATCAATGACCAGAAAGTTCGGCTGCCCTTCAAAAAGATTTCGAAGCGGCACATAGGCCTCTGATTTATTTTGATTGTGAAGCACTGCGTGGCGATGGAAAAAGGTGCCGCGACCACAGTCCTGACCAGAAATTCTGACTGGAAAGCCGTCATTTAAAAGCGTTGCGTAAGCAAGGTTTTCAGCACAGCCCCAATCTATCGGCAATGCACCGGCTGTCATCTTGCGGCGATCTTCAATGATCTTTTTAACCCGTGAGTGCAGTACCAGACCTTCGGGCAACGTGGTTAATGAGGTGCCGAGTTTTTGCAGTGTATCTATCGATACACGACTGTCATACGGGGAACGCCAGTCAGCTTTTAAATAGTTGCCCCAGGCAATATCGTGCGCCTTATCAATATCTGCGTCGACTTCAACATTGGGTGCCACAGTGATTCCAGCATCGAGCTTATCGCGATACTCTTCTACCAGAGCATCTGGATAAGCTGCTTCGGCAACACCCGCTTTCACCAGCTTTTCTGCATACAATTGCCGAGTGGTTGCCAATGCTTTGATGGTTTTGTACATCATCGGTTGCGTCGCTGATGGCTCATCCGCTTCGTTGTGGCCATGGCGACGGTAGCACACCAGATCTATGACCACGTCTTTGTGGAATTCATTTCTAAAATCAAGCGCCAGCTGGCTCACAAACAAGACAGCTTCCGGGTCATCGCCATTGACGTGGAATATCGGCGCGTTGATCATCTTTGCCACATCAGACGCATATAAGGTTGAACGCACGTCCTGCTGATTGCTGGTCGTGAATCCGATTTGATTGTTTACAATAATATGTACCGTGCCCTTGGTAGAAAAACCACGCGAGTCGGCCATATTAAAAGTTTCCATCACCACGCCCTGGCCTGCGAATGCCGCATCACCATGGATGTTGATCGGCAGCACGTATTGACCATCACTGTCTTCATAGCGGTCTTGGCGAGAGCGTACCGAGCCCTCAACCACCGGCGATACAATTTCCAGATGTGATGGATTAAACGCCAATGCCAGGTGCATGTACTGGTTGCCACTGATTTTTATATCTGACGAAAAGCCCTGATGATATTTCACATCACCGGAGGACAGATGTTCCTGATGTTTGCCTTCAAACTCTGAAAACAGCTCTGCCGGGTTCTTGCCAAGAATATTCACCAGCACATTGAGTCGACCGCGGTGCGCCATACCCACCACCATCTCTTTACAGCCCGCTTCACCGGCACGCTGTACGAGCGCCCCCATAATGACGATCAAACTCTCGCCACCTTCGAGTGAAAATCGTTTTTGCCCTACATAGCGCGAATGGAGATATCGCTCCATACCTTCCGCCGCAGTCAAACGCTGCAGAATCCAGTTACGCGATTCAGCGCTTAGATCCGGCTTCGACCAATAGCTTTCTATCCGCTGCTGCAACCACTGCTTTTGCGTTGTGTGGTTGATATACATATATTCATAGCCGATCGTACTGCAATAGATCTTTTCCAGATGGGCGATGATGTCACTCAGCTTGGCATTATCGATACCGTGCAGTGACGGAGTTTGAAACTCTGTTGGCAGGTCAGCGTTTGAGAGACCGTATTCATGAAGCTGAACTTCGCGAATTTCTATTTTTTCCATACGGCCTAACGGGTCGATATCTGCCAGCTGGTGGCCCCGCGCCCGATACGCATCGATCAGCGCGCCGACTTGAATCTGCTTTCTGCCATGTTCGGCAGATGCACCACCCACAGGACCGGCATGGGCAGCAGATCGTCGTGTCATGTTAAAAAAGTGGTTACGCACTTCAGAGTGAGCAATATCATGAGCCTGACCATTGACCATGGGCAGCTGCTCAAAGTACTTACGCCACGATTCAGACACCGAATTCGGGTCACGCAGGTAATTTTCGTACTGGGTTTCTAAGTACACAATGTTGCCACCGTCGAGCATCGAGGTGCTTTGCAACATTTTCATGTCGGACATGGTTTATTCCGGACCAGGTAAGAGTGATGGGTAGAGGATAGATGATGGATATTGAATTGCCACACATCCAGCCCGCCCGAAGGTTACCGCAGACGCCCGGCGGTTTCGAGTTACATAATGCATGCCTTTACGGCGCCCGGTCGCTACCACCGGTGTTTACCCCAAAGCTCGGGGTTGGCCCAGTGCCTTGCATTGAGCCAATTGGGAACCGATTTGTAGGTGCGGATATCAAATCCAAATATAGAAAAGCCACTATCGGCGAATAAATTATCATCAGCGCTGAGCTTCGAGAAACCTAGCGCAAGGCTGCTGGCAAGCGGCCAGCCCGTTGTATTGTCGATATGCAGCACCCGATCAGCGTGCAAATCACGGACCCGTGCGAGCAATCGAGTTAATACCTGCGTATCCAGCTTTGGATCAATCACACAAGCCAATGACCAGCGTCCCTGCAACAATGAGAGATCATGCGCCACATCGCTCAACCGCAGTGACACCAGCCCTGGCAATTGTGAACTTTCCCACGGCAGTGCGTCTAGACCCCGCTGTACGGCGCTCTGCACCTCATCACAGCTATCGCTGAGCAATAACACACTGGGTGTTTGTTCAATCCGGATATGACTCAACACCAGTTCTACAGCCAGCTGTTGGCGATCATCTTCAGTCATGATTGCCCGCGACGGCGGCTAAGGGTGGCTCTGTTTGTACTGATCTTTCTGCGCCTGCGTTGCCTCGGTCTGATATTGATCTTTCCACTGCGCATAAGGCATGCCGTAGACGATCTCTCTGGCCGCATCCAGGTTCAGATCAAGATCGCGCTCACTCGCCTCTGCCAGATACCACTTGGACAAACAGTTGCGGCAAAATCCAGCCAAGTTCATCATATCTATGTTTTGAACATCGTGGCGCTCACGCAGATGCGAGACAAGGCGACGAAAGGCCGCCGCTTCGAGTTCTGTTTGTGTAGTGGTATCCAAGGTATTTCTCCAAAAAATTGGCTGCGGCAGATAAGGTAGAGCGAGATAATCGTGCAAAGTTCGCCAATGTCAAAGTGTCGTTGATTTTGGCGCTCATCTTAGTTTTGTAAAGATAACGTCGTCTCAACAGAGATTGGCCTACAATTCTAAAGTAAATCGCAAGCCACATTTCCAAATGAACCCGGTATGGATATTTTACTGATTTTTTTACTCTTGGCCGCACTCGCCTTTTGGTGGTTTAGTGCACAGAGCCGGGAGACCGCAATCCACTTCGCGCGTGACGCCTGTCAGCGTTGCGGCGTGCAATTACTCGATCAAACCGTTTCAATGAATAAAATGAGACTGCGACGTTCCGATCGGGGACACATGGGCATTGCCCGTTGGTATACTTTCGAGTTCAGTGCATCAGGACAGGATCGGCGCTCTGGCAATGTCAGTCTGCTGGGCAGTAAATTGCTGGACATGCATCTTGAAGTTGATGTCACTGAATTGCCACATTAACTTGTCACAATAAGACGGGCGCTTTCACTGCGGCCAGCCATGATTCATCCGCAATAGTTATTAGAGACGGTAGACAGATAATGAGTTTATGCCCTTGCAGCTCCAACATTGAATTTTCAGATTGTTGTGCACCCTATTTAAAGGGCAAAAAGAAGCCGCCCACCGCTGTTGCACTGTTACGTTCGCGCTACACCGCCCATACATTTGCCAACATTGACTACATTCAAAAAACCCATCATCCGGCGCATCGTGCCGAAATTGATATCGCAAGCACAAAAGACTGGGCAGAAAACTCTGAGTGGCTAAGCCTTGAAATCAGAAAAACTGAACTCGGCGGCGAACAGGACGAAGAGGGCACGGTTGAATTTATTGCCAAATTTAACGACACCAACGGCAATCCGATTAATCATCACGAGGTAAGCTTGTTCAAAAAACACCAGGACAATTGGTATTTCGTTGATGCTGAAGCGCCGAAGGTAGAGCAGATTCGGCGCGATTCGCCCAAAATTGGACGCAATGATCCCTGCACTTGCGGCAGCGGTAAAAAGTACAAAAAGTGTTGTGGCGCCGCCGCCTGATTGTCAATGGCGTTCTAACGCTCATCAGCCGTTAAGAAATCGATAAGAAATCTAACAGAGACTGGACAAACACATCGTTGTTGTCGCCAGCCACCATATGAGCCGCATCTGCTACATCAACATATTCAGCGTGCGGCACCAATTCGAGAAACTCCGTTACCGACTCACGGTCGACAATTTCACTCTGTTGCCCTCGTATCAACAATACTGGCAATTCCAGATTTGATGCGGCCGCGCGTTGGCGCTGGTAAAAACCCTCATCAATAGTGCCGATGTGCTCCATTAAGCGTGGATCCCAGTGCCAGTAGTAACGTCCATCATCAGCCAGTCGAAGGTTCTTCTTTAAGCCCTCATAAGAGTTTTCTGCACGCTTGTGGCCACTCTCTGCAGCAGCCTCTCCGGCAGCCTTTGCAGAAGCAGCATCGCGCCGCGCTGGCGATCCATGTGATTGATATTCAGCTACTGCAGATGCTGCCTCTTTCAGCGATCCAAAGCCGTTGTGGTGGCGGTTCATAAACTCAATGATTCTGGCCACGCCAACGTTGTCAATTCTGGGGGTGATATCGACCAGTATCAATGATCGAAAATGCCTTTGGCTCGCCTCACCTTGCAGCAATAAGCCGGTTATCCCGCCCAGAGAGGCACCAACCAGTACCGGCTTTTCACCCGAGCTCTGACTCAAACGGGAGCTGACCACTGAAATGTCAGCCATCAGTGTATCAATTGAATAGTCACCATTATCCGGCCAATGACTATTCCCGTGTCCCCGAGTGTCGATGGTAATGGCGTACCACCCGGCCTGAGCCAGGCTACGCCCTGCATTGCGCCAGGAGTGTCGGGTTTGCCCGGCACCATGCAGCAGCAATACGAGCGGATTTTTATCTGACCCAAACGACGTAGCAGCCAGTTCAACACCTCCGTGGCCGGAGAGATACAGTGTGGTAGAAGAGTCCATAGATGCTAAGTTCGCGGCGATAGTAGGCTAATGAGACACACAACACTGGCATGCGCCAGACTGTCGTGATCTGACTACGATTTTTACTTTACTGGTGTTTGATGGCACTCTTCGGAACTGAGGTTTATAGATTGTCAGGGCGAAAACTAATCGTAAGTCTATAATAGATGAGTCCCCACGACATCATTGAACGTTATCAATCGTACGGCCCCGACGTTAATCATTGGGAAACAAAGCCACTATTAGGTAGTTAAACTATGACCGATAAGCCCTGGCTAAAAAGCTATCCAGACGGTGTTCCAGAGTTTGCTGACATTGATGCCTACGACAGTGTCGTGGATCTCTTCAATGAAAGCGTGGAAAAATATAAAGACAACGTTGCCTTTGAAAGCATGGGGGCATCAATAACCTTCGGGGAACTTGATGATCACTCGCGCGCCTTTGCCGCATGGATCCAATCGACCGGAAAATTTAGCAAAGGTGATCGTGTGGCGCTGATGATGCCCAACTTACTGCAATACCCGATTGCGGTGTTTGGATTACTGCGGGCCGGTCTGGTGGTGGTAAATACCAACCCGCTATACACACGACGTGAACTTCAACATCAACTCGAAGACTCAGGTGCAAAAGGCATAATCATTGTCGAAAATTTCGCCTTTACGCTTGAAAAAGCCCTCGCACATGTGCGCCCTGAAGTCATCATCACCACCCGCATTGGTGACATGCTGGGCTTTCCAAAGTCACTCATCGTGAACACGGTGGTTAAATACGTTAAAAAGATGGTGCCTGCATTTACGCTGCCCGGCAGCATTTCGTTCTCGGAGGTTTTAAAGCAAGGCGCAAATCAGCCGTTTGAGAAACCAGCACTCGGTCACGATGATCTGGCATTTTTACAGTACACCGGCGGTACCACAGGTGTCGCGAAAGGCGCCATGCTGAGCCACGGTAATATGGTGGCCAATATGCAACAGGCATTTCACTGGCTTGAGCCATCAAAAATTGATGAGGGTAAAGAAGTTATCATCACCGCCCTTCCGCTCTACCATATCTTTGCACTTACCGCGAACTGTCTGGTGTATACCAAGATCGGGGCAAAGAATATTCTTATCTTGAATCCACGGGATCTACCAGCGTTTGTCAAAGAACTTTCCAAACATAAGTTCACCGCTATCACGGGCGTTAATACTTTATTCAATGCATTAATTAACACCGATGGATTCAGTAAGCTTGATTTTTCCAGCCTGAAAATCACCCTGGGGGGCGGAATGGCAGTTCAGGAATCGGTTGCGAAAGAATGGAAAGAGGTCACTGGCTGCCCACTAATTGAGGCATATGGCCTGACAGAAACCAGCCCTGCTGCCTGTATCAATCCCATCACATCTACGGACTACAACGGAGCGATTGGCTTGCCTATATCTTCGACCGAAGCGTGTGTTAAAGATGAGGACGGCAATAATATGGCCGTGGGTGAGCGTGGCGAGCTTTGCATTCGCGGACCACAAGTTATGAAGGGCTATTGGCAACGCGAAGAAGCAACCGCCAATACAATAGACAAAGACGGCTGGCTCCACACCGGCGATATCGCGGTGATGGATGAGCACGGCTACTTCACCATTGTTGATCGCCTGAAAGACATGATTCTCGTCTCCGGCTTCAATGTGTACCCTAATGAAATCGAGAATGTTCTCGCTTCCCATCCGGATATTCTTGAAGTAGGTGCTATCGGTGTACCGGACGACCATTCTGGCGAGATAGTAAAAGTGTTCATCGTCGCCAAAAACAAATCTCTGACAGAGGCCGATATTAAACAGTTCTGCAAAGAAAACTTCACCGGCTACAAACGTCCAAAACAAATCGCTTTCGTCGATGAACTGCCCAAGTCGAACGTGGGTAAAATTCTACGTCGGGAATTACGCGAACAAGACGAGAAAAATTCCGCCAGCTGATACTAAGCACTCAGAAACGCGACACCATCAATCTTCAAACTGGCGCTAATTAGCGCCATACGCAACCGCCTGTCGCGAGCGCTGCCTCAGATACTTTGGATGACACTTCATCGAAAAGGCACTGATTTTCTGAGACCATTGCCAACAACTCTGCTGGCAGTCAGCAAAATTCTCAGTGCCAGAGGCAACCGCAGTTACCTCATTTTGAAGACCTGCCTGTCTGGATAAATCAGAGAGGAATCACTCTTCCAGTCTGGATACCTCTGCCGCTTGCCAGCCTTTGTCGCTCTTGGTTTGGATGTACTCTACCTGCTGGCCTTCAGCCAACGTCTTATACCCTTCACCCTCAATTGACCGATAGTGGACAAATACATCTTCTCCCGCTTCGTTCACTATAAAGCCGTAGCCCTTCGCGTTGTCGAACCACTTTACCGTGCCTATTGATTTATCCATGTCCAACCCAGAACTCACTCTTGCACTACGACAAGGTGAATCGTCTAATTATTATTAAAAATTGATTGTTTACTCAGTTGCCGAGCTTTAGATGACCTGACAATCAGTAAATACTGTGTAACTACGTTACCCACTGTCAATCGGTTGCATTACGGCTTCTTGTAGGATTAATCCTACAAGATATCGGCGAAAATGTCGCGTTTTGAAGAAAAAAATAGCTATTCGTACAAATATGTATAGAAAACCCTATTCCTCAAGCGCCTTCTGAACAAGTTCTTTTACATCTCGTGACAGCGACTCGGTTGCAGCAATAGTCTCCAGACATAGATGCATTCGTTGCTGCCGGGAAGCGCTGAATCGCTGCCATCGAATCAATGGGCCAGCCAGTCTGGCAGCCACCTGCGGGTTGATGTTATCGAGCTCCAGTAGTATCCCGGTGAGAAATCCGTAGCCACTACCGTTCGGATGGTGGAAGTGGACCAGATTCACGTTCGCAAAAGCACCTACCAGCGCCCGCACTCGATTGGGGTTGGTCAAATCAAAATCATCATGTCTGGCAAGGGCCTTCACGTGATCTATGGCGTTCGGATGATCAATAGTGGCTTGCAGGCTGAACCATTTGTCTATGACCAGGCGCTGATCACGAAACTGTTGATAAAATTGCTGCAATCGAGGAGAGGCCAGTTCATCGGAACTACCCAGTAAAGCTCTGAGCGACGCTAAGCGATCCGTCATATTGTTTGCCCGATCGTATCGTTCTGCTGCGACCGCCAACCACTTATCGCTGTTTAGCAACACCAAGTACGACAAACAACAGTTTTGCAATGCACGCCCGCCAATTGAGGCTGCATCCACCTGAAACGGCGCCGCCCGATCCATACTGATATCAAGCTTTGTAGCAAGTTCAGCTTCAAGCGCAGATGCCAGCGTCAGTCGAATCCAGCTTCTTGCCTTGTGAAGGTTATCAACATCAAACACTTCATGCCCGGCGGCCACGGTTTCAATGGCGGGTAAGTCCAACATTTCTGCGCACATAGCAGGATCGATAGACTCATCAATCAGTACCCGTCGGTAGGCTTCGATAAAATTCCGGTTAACGACCGGCTCTTTATCATCGGCAATCGCTTGTGCAGCAGACTCGATCTGACGGGTTGCAAGTGTTTGCCCTGCCTCCCAACGGGTAAATGACTGATTGTCTGATGTCAGTAAAAATACCAACTCCTGCTCGTTGTATTCGTATTCTACGATGATGGGCGCGGTGAAATTCCGCAGCAATGATGGCACTGGCCTCGCGGCGATCTCTTGCAAACAAATCACTGTTTGCTGTTTGGTTAACTGCACAGTACGTTCGAGCGGCGCTGTATTATCAAGATCACAGATCAGCGGAAGTGCTTTGCCGTTAGCATCAAACAATGCCAACGAAAATGGAATGTGGAATGGTTGCGTGTCTTTTTCAGCATGACTTTGAACAAACGTCAGCTCACAAGTCTTGCGCTCTACATCATAACTCTGTGTTACCTGTACCCGGGGTGTTCCCGATTGCGAATACCATTGTCGAAACTGCTGCAGATCAACACCTGAAGCATCTTCCATGGCACGGATAAAATCCTCACAGGTCACTGCACTGCCATCGTGGCGATCAAAATACAGGTCTATTCCCCGATGATATTTTTCCACCCCGAGAATAGTGTGCATCATCCGAATCACTTCGGCACCTTTTTCATACACGGTTAGCGTATAAAAGTTATTAATCTCAACGAAAGAGTCCGGCCGGATCGGATGCGCCATTGGACCCGCATCTTCCGGAAACTGGTAATCGCGCAGCCTGCGTACATCTTCAATTCTTTTTAAACCCGCAGAGTTCATGTCAGAACTAAACTGCTGATCTCTAAAAACGGTCAATCCCTCTTTTAGACTTAATTGAAACCAGTCTCTGCAAGTGACCCGATTCCCCGTCCAGTTGTGAAAATATTCATGTGCAATCACCGATTCAATACCTTGAAAATCAGTATCTGTGGCAGTTTGCTGATCGGCCAATACATACTTCGAATTAAAAATATTCAGGCCTTTGTTTTCCATTGCTCCCATGTTGAAGTCATCGACTGCAACAACAAAGTAGTTGTCCAGGTCGTATTCCAGACCATAAGTTTCTTCATCCCATTGCATAGCTGATATCAGGGACTTCATGGCGTGATCACATTTATCAATGTTGTGTTTTTCGGTGTAAATATATAAACCAACGTGCCGGCCGGAGACGGTAGTGTATGGCTCTTTCACATGCTCGAGATCTCCCGCGACGAGGGCAAACAGGTAACACGGTTTGGGGTGTGGATCTATCCATTCAACCCAGTGATTACCGTTACCAAGCTGACCCTGTGCTGACTTGTTACCGTTTGACAGCATCACCGGGTAGTCTTTGCTGTTTGCAATAATCTTAACCGTGTACTGCGACATCACATCAGGCCGATCCAGAAAGTAGGTGATTCGTCGAAATCCTTCCGCCTCACACTGAGTGCAATAGTTTCCAGAGGATCGATAAAGACCTTCAAGTGCGGTGTTCTTATCAGGATAAATCTCTGTTTCAATTTCCAACAGGCATTGATCATCGAGATTTTCAATAATCAGGTTATCTACTGTCAGAGTTAGATCACTACTCAAGTCAAGTTTCTTTCCATCACACACCACCGACAGCAACGTAAGCTCACAGCCTGATAACGTCAGTGTGTTGTCCTGGTCATTGGCATCAGGATTTTTCCTGATGCCAAGAGTCGACTTCACTCGCACTTCTTTTGCCTGCAAATCAAACTCAAGCGCAACAGAATCAATTAAAAAATTTGATGGCTTGTAGTCTTTGCGGTGGATCGTCACTGACACGTTGCCACTTCCCGAGGTTGATGGTGTCGGTCAGTCTAGCAGGATGCACAACAAGTTCTACACCCGGTCATAGCACGATCCGGAGAACAAAAAGTTATATTCAAATGCCAGGCAGATCACACTCAGCCATCAAAGTTATAGATCTTGGCGCCGATACCATGGTCCACGAACGACTGCGTGAAAACTCTCAGCAGTATCAATTTGCAAGCTCAAAACATGGTGAAAAAACACCGGGGAAGCGGTCGTAATGAAAGTTTTTAGTGTTGAATTTTTACGCCCGTTGTTGCTTTTTTGCAGCATGCTCTGCATCGCGGGTATCACCGCCCACCAAATTATCTACTCACGGGCGTGGCACAAACCCCTCGAGGTGGTGATTTTTCCAATCAATGGTGATAACTCACTGCAAACGCACAACTACATCAACAACTTGAGTGACGACAGTTTCATAGAAATAGACGATTGGCTAGCGTCGGAAGCCAGAAGGCACAAACTGCCATTGAATCGTCCAACCCGCACGCGATTAGGTACACGCGTGAAGTCGGTTCCGCCGGAACTACCGGTCGACAAAGGCGTGATACGAACCGTCTTGTGGGGACTGCAACTGCGCAGCTGGGTATTTCGACATACCCCGGATGACAAGTCTAACCTTCGCCGCGTCCGCGTATTTGTTGTCTACCAAAAAGGGGAAGACGAAAAGCCGTTAGCCCACTCAGTCGGTCTGCAGCAAGGATTGATTGGAGTTGTGCATGCTTTTGCTCAAGCAAAGCAAAGCGCACAAAATAATATAGTCATAGCGCACGAAATCTTACATACCGTAGGGGCATCGGACAAATACAATTTTCACGGTGGCCCGGAGTATCCTATCGGTTATGCCAACCCGCTACGCCAACCACTTTTTCCACAACGCTACGCAGAAATTATGGCGGGCAGAATTCCAACATCTCACTACCAATCCTATATGGCAAGGAGCCTGAAAAGTGTACGCATCAATGATTTAACAGCGCGTGAAATAGCCTGGATAGATTAGCCAGCCTACCCCCCAGTCGCACCACCCACTAACGTGATCGAGTGGCGTGGTTGACATGGAACATGCAGAGCACAGTTAGAGGGTACAAGGGTACACTCTCGAATCGCTTTTACTATGCAGCAAGCCATGGAGACATTGTCAACTCTCGTCGCACCTTACACCGGCTATCTACCGTGGCTGGGTTGGGCGTCGCTAATATCTTTTCTCGTGAGCCTCGCTCTCGTGCCGGTATTGCTGGCGCGGATACCGGCGGACTATTTCACGCAGACAAAAGCGAGGGCAAGAAAGTCAGCCCCAAAAAACTCCAGATTGCACTACTCTTTAGTATGGATACTTCGGAATTTAACCGGGCTGGTGCTGGTTCTGGCAGGAGTGGCGATGTTAATACTCCCCGGACAAGGCTTGCTGACAATCATACTGGGTGTATTTGTCGCAGATTTTCCAGGCAAGTGGACGCTTGAGCGCAAACTGGTGACCAACCAGAATGTGTTCAATGCCATTAACTGGATTAGAAACAAAAGGGGTGTTGAGCACCTTGTCTTTCCCGAGCAATCCACAGAAATTGGTACTGATAATTAAAACAAACACCTGATTCTTGGAAACGGTATTGAAGCTCTTCAGCAAACACTTGACTGCCATAATTCTTACCGCTGTGTGCTCCACTGCATCGCTCGGTCAAGTCACAGCACAGGAACTTGAATCACCAGAACGCCACTCACTTGAGCAGCTCTATCACGAACGCATTGAGTATCTCAATCTGGAAATACTTAACGAGACCCGGCGGCGCACGACAATACTTGGTCAGCTGGATGCGACGATCAACGACATCAACCAGCTTGAAGAGCAACAAACAGCGACTCGCGACAACACCCCGGCACTATCCAACAATCTCCAGCAAATCACAGAGCAAGCTGATTTCATTGAAGAGAAAATGGAGTTTAATCAACGCTTGTTGAAGGAGCTTCAGAAATCCCTGGCAGAACAGCCGCGCCCGAGCATGTGGCAAGCTGCACTGGGTAAGCCGGATCTGCAAGCGCTGCATAAAAAGAACGCCACTCAGCGTTACCTGGTACACATCACAGAGAAACAGCAAAAAAAGCTACGCGCTCAACGCCTGGAACTAGGCACACGCCAACAGTCGCTGGTGGACTACGGTCATTCCATTTCGGACTCAATTCTCGAGCTCAAAGACCAGTCAGATGATCTGATCGAACGCCGACTCAATCTGGAGCGTCAGCTCACCGTCCTTGCGTCGGAAATTGTACAGAAGCAGGATCGGCTATCACGTCTGATGCAGCGTTCCGAACAGTTACGCACTAACCCGGCGTCATTGCAGTTCGCGAAATTGCAAAAAGTACTGCCGGACCCGGTACAGGGCACACTTTTTAAACGTTTCGCGGAACCAAAAGCCAAGGGCCTGCTCCAATGGGAGGGCATTCTTATCGCCGCCCCGTTAGGACAGTCATTTACCGCCGTATCTGATGGTCAGGTCGTATTTGCCGATAAAATTCAAGGACTTGGGAATGTAGCTATCGTCGATCATGGTGACGGCTATATGAGCCTCTACGGGATGGCTGAGCTACTTCTGGTACAAACGGACCAACTTCTACTCGCCGGTGACTCCATTGGCACCGTTGGAGAATCTGTCGGAACAGGTACTTCGGCGTTATACTTTGAATTACGTCACAACGCAGACACTCTAAATCCAACAGATTGGCTGCAAATGAAGCAGATTTCTCAAAAGAATGAGCTGTTACGACTCTTGTTAGAGTCAAAATGATAAGATTCAGAAACATATTCGCCCATTGTATGGGTTTTGGAGTCAACGAATGACAATCCGATCGAAACCGATCACGCTATTTGCCGTAGGCACCGTGCTAGGCATTACGTTGACTTTAGGTCACAGCGTTGTAGGTGCCAGAGACAACTCAGGCGACGTGCTACCGCTTGAGCAGCTACGCACCTTCTCAGACGTATTCGCTCGAATAAAACGCAACTATGTTGAAGATGTCTCGGACGAAGATTTACTCGAGCACGCCATTCGCGGCATGTTGAGCGGTCTGGACCCTCATTCAAGCTATCTGAATACAGAGCAATTTCAGGAGCTGCGCATCGGCACCTCGGGCGAGTTTGGTGGCCTCGGTATTGAAGTCGGCATGGAAGACGGTTTCGTCAAAGTGGTTTCTCCCATTGACGACACACCGGCAGCGCGCGCCGGTATGCAACCCGGTGACCTGATCATCCGCCTCGACGACAAACCGGTCAAAGGCATGGCATTGAACGACGCGGTCAAAATGATGCGCGGCAAGCCAGGCAGCGATATCATTCTTACTGTTGTTCGCGAAGGCGAAGACAAGCCCCTCAAGATCACTATCACTCGTGCGGTTATTCAAGTGACTAGTGTTAAAAACAGAATTCTTGAAGATGGCTATGGCTACGTTCGAGTCTCACACTTTCAAACCAAAACGCCGACAGATATGATCAAAGCGATCGAGAGCATGCAGACTGAAAGTGAGCTCAAAGGCCTGGTGCTGGATCTGCGCAACAATCCTGGTGGTGTACTGTCTGCCGCGGTGGGCATCTCAGACGCATTCCTGAACGATGGCCTCATTGTCTATACCGATGGGCGCGAAGAAGATTCAAGACTCCGTTACTCTGCCTCTCGCGGCGACGTCATCGAGGGCGCGCCATTGGTTATCCTGGTTAATGGCGGTTCAGCTTCCGCTTCAGAGATTGTCGCAGGCGCTATGCAGGATCACGGCAGAGGCGTGGTGATGGGTTCAAAAACCTTTGGCAAGGGCTCTGTTCAAACTATTCAAAACCTACCCAATGGCGGAGCAGTTAAACTCACCACAGCCCGTTATTACACACCTTCCGGTCGCTCAATTCAGGCGCAGGGCATCGACCCCGATATCGTTACAGGCAATCTCCGGGTTGCTAAGCGTGAAGAGTCTGGTATTGAACCGATCACAGAATCAAGCTTGTCTGGTCACCTGAGTAATCCAGAGGACGGTGAAGCACTTAAAACGGCAGAACAGAAACCTGCAGATGACAGCCTTGCAGAAGATGACTATCAGTTGAATGAAGCATTAAACCTGCTCAAAGGCCTGTTCATTCTTAGCCGCAAAGGCTAGCTGTGGTTTGATGGAGAGCGCCGATGAGGTGCTCTCCAAACCCACTTTGTCACCCGTCTCGCGGCTCACCACTGGCCTCCCCACTGACCCACCTGATTAGCGTCCCTTACTGACGAAAGTCGCCATCCAGATGCCCACGTAGCAATCGTTTTTGGTATCGTTAAGCTATAGCCAATATAGAAAAACGAAACCACTATGCAAAGCCTAATGCAGCAGCGCCCATTGATGATCTCAAGCATCATTGAATTTGCCGAGCGCTGGTACCCGGACGTTGAAGTGGTCTCTCGAAGCACTGAGGGTCCGATCCATCGCTACACCTACAAAGAAATGGGAGTGCGCGCGCGCAAGCTCGCGTCAGGCTTAAGCACGCTGGGCATTACTGCCGGTGACCGGGTTGGAACACTGGCCTGGAACGGCTACCGTCACCTTGAGCTCTACTATGGTGTATCCGGCAGTGGTGCCGTACTGCACACAGTCAATCCACGTCTGTTCGCAGAGCAAATGGCTTATGTCATTAACCATGCAGGCGATCAGGTTATCTTTACTGATCTCACGTTTATCCCTTTGCTTGAGGGTTTAAAAGACAAGCTCAGCAATATAAAGCATTTTGTGATCATGACTGATCGCGAACATATGCCGGAGACCAGCTTAAAAAATGTGCATTGCTATGAAGAGTTATTAGAGTCCGGAACCGAAAACTACCAGTGGCCGGAGTTTGATGAAAATGCGCCATCAAGCATGTGTTACACCTCTGGTACCACGGGTAATCCGAAAGGCGTGGTGTACTCACACCGATCAACACTGATTCACGCGATGGCGAGCTCGGTGCCGAACGGGCTCAATATTGGCGGACTGGATTCCATTTTACTGGTCGTACCACAGTTTCACGTTAATGCCTGGGGGGTGTCTTATGCCGCTCTGATGAACGGCTGCAAATTAGTATTACCCGGCCCAGCTATGGACGGTAAGTCAATACACGAACTGTTAGACCGTGAAAAGTGCACCTTGTCTCTCGCGGTGCCCACCATCTGGATGATGCTCACAGGCTACCTTCGCGAAAGCGGTAAAACCCTGCCATATATGAAGCGTGTCGTCATTGGTGGATCTGCCGTACCGGAAGCAATGATTCGTTCTTTCGAACAGGACTATGACGTGAAAGTGATACACGCCTGGGGCATGACTGAAACCAGCCCTCTGGGCACGTTAAATTTCCTAATGCCTCATTTGCAAGAGCTCGACTACGAAGCTCAGATGCCCACCAAAATTAAACAAGGTAAGGCTATCTTTGGCGTTGATATCAGAATTGTAGATGACGAAAACAAACTTCTGCCGCATGACGGTGTAGCGTTTGGCAAGCTACAAGCGCGCGGGCATTGGGTAACCTCAGGTTATCATGGCGAAGAGTCTGCTATAGACGCAGAGGGCTGGTTTGATACCGGTGATGTCGCCACCATAGACAAAGATGGATACATGATGATCACCGATCGCACCAAAGATGTGATCAAATCCGGCGGCGAATGGATAAGCTCAATAGAGCTTGAAAATGTAGCTGTTGGCCACCCTTCAATTACAGAAGCAGCAGTCATTGCAATAGCCCATCCCAAGTGGGATGAGCGACCTCTTCTTATCGCCGTGAAAGCTGGCCCGATAGAAAAGGATGAGCTTCTGGATTACATGTCGAAACACATCGCAAAGTGGCAACTGCCAAACGATATAATGTTTGTAGAAGAACTGCCGCATGGTGCAACTGGCAAACTGAACAAGCTAAAGCTTCGTGACGATTACAGCGACTATAAGTTCCCTGACGCCTGATACTACTAGCGCCAGTCCCTGCCACTTAAATAGCCCTGACACCGGAAGCACCCCGCATGCTAGACCTTCTGTATAACCAGCAGTACGCACTATTTGTTCTGATAATTATAACGTTGGTTATCTCTTTGACTTTCCATGAGTATGGACATGCGGCTGCTGCAAAACTATTGGGAGACGATACCGCGCAGCGCATGGGAAGATTAAATATCAACCCACTCGCACATCTGGACCCCATGGGTCTTGCCATGGTGGTATTAATCGGTTTTGGCTACGCAAAACCGGTACCGACTAATCCGAACAACTTTAAGTCGAGCTGGGGTATACCATTGGTCGCATTGGCAGGACCCGCTATGAATTTATTGCTGGCTTTCATCACGATCAATGTGTACATCGCAGGGCTTAAATCAGGCAATGCCTGGTTCGCTCAACAGGGCCCGGAAACCTTTTTTATCTACCTCGCATCAATCAACTTACTGCTGATGCTATTTAACCTGATTCCACTGGGTCCGCTGGATGGACACTACATTCTCGGCTATCTATTACCACGTGAATTATCTGAAACCTACCTGGACTATAACCGCCGTTATGGTCATTTCTTATTTTTAGGGTTTATACTGCTCAGCCTGCTGGGAGTACCTATCTTCAGTAAACTCATGTCCACTGCTAATAGCATCCTGCCAAAGCTGGTGATTATCAGCTAAGGTAAACCGTGCCGTGTTTAATACGGTTTCTGGTTTACATAGTTGCCTGGCGGGTCATAATTACACACCCAAATTTGTTCCTCTCCAGAACAACTTGCCGCAGCACAACCAACTACCTGTGAATCACGCCAGACCAGCTGCGTGTAGTGGCCACAGTTTTTATTCAGAGCACATTTGTTAGTGGTGTAATCATAATCAATACCCTGCCGCGCCCAACTCAATACAACCTGGCGCTCATCAATAGCAGCTTTTTCTGTACGACCATCATCAAAACGCACCGCTTCAACGAGTTGCAGGTTTTCACCGATACCGTTTTTATGCCGCGGCAATCCAATTGAACCTCTCCTACGTATAGAACAATCAGTATCCGTAGACAAATAATTAGCCCAGCTGGACGCAAGCGATTCCAGGTTTGTTGACCACCGCAAAGGCGGCACACCCAAACGCTGACGAATAGCATTGTGAGCACTTAGCATTTGATCTTTATCGATCGCTACATTTGTCTGCTCTACCTCTGCCTGTTGCATCACAGGCGAAGAGCGAGGCGTGAATGTTGTTTGCGCGCAAGAGGTAACGGCAGCTAGTGCGGCTGCCGTTACCAGCAATTCAGTTAAAGCTCTAATTATTGTTACTCAACTTAAGTTAACTTAGTTGCTCTTCCACTTCGCAACCGGGAACCTGTGCTTTCACATGGTTAATTGCATCAGTACGATCTTGAACACTTGGGAACATTGCACTGGTCGCAACAACTTGTCCATTTGCAGATTTAACATTAAAAAAGTACATACCGTTGGCAGACTCTTTCAATACATATCTTTTATCTTCCGTGCAGTTTTTCTTTACTGAGTTAATGCCTTTTGAAGCACTATCTTTAGCTTTGTAGTTCTCACTCCTGAGAATCATTTTTCCTTCATCATTAACAAAGGAAAAGCTAAATGGTTCTGCTGCCGTACTCTTTTTCAATAAAGCCTTCATTATCTATTCTCCTGGTTCACAACAACGAAGCATCAGTCTAGCATTGAAAAAATCACTTTATGCCGAGTGTAACGATGTTTTGTAGTTAGCGAAACTTAACCATAACTGAATCGGTGCTCAAGCGGCCTCGTTAAGGCTTTTTTCAACCTTGGTACCATGCACCAAACTCAACGTATCCTGTTTATTTAACAGGATTTTTTCGGCTTGGATTTGATCTAAAGCAAATTCAATCAGCTCTGCTCCTGTACGGGTTGATATGTCGCACCATGCTTTACCGAATTTTACATTAGGCATTGCATACGCATCCGTTATGTCTAAATTTTTCGATATATGGTCGTTAAGCCTCCCATGTAACCTATCTACAATGGTACTAACACTGCTTTCAGGGGTATCAGTAAGTACGATAACAAATCGATCTGCGTCGTATCTTGCAACTACATCTGTGTCTCTAATTACACTTTGCATAACCAAAGCCATAGAGCACAGCAACCTATCCCCGCCCTGAAATCCATAGACTGTATTGTAGTGATTGAAGTTTGAGACATTTACGACCAAAACAACCAATGGTGTACTGTAGCGCTTATAGCGAGCCACTTCGGTATCCAGTCTGCATTCAATATAATAACGATTATATATACCTGTCAATGGATCTATAACCGATACGCCATCTGCCGCCCGTTTGTCATTAGACTGAGAGATCAGCTCGCTTACTATTTTACTGACTACAGTCAAACAACAGACGAGTAGTAATACAAGTGAAAAGGAGAAAATATAAAGACTGCTACCAATCTCTTGCGCCAACATACGCAAACTGTAAAAACCGCACAGCATAGAAGACAGCGAAATCAAGCCGACACCAAAGTACAGCATCTTGTGGCTTCCTACCTCTGCAACACTATATCTAAACAGGTAGATCATTTGTTTTACTACCACAAACATCAGAAGCAAACTAACAATCAATAGAAATGTGTTAATAGAATCTACCACCATGACAGCATATTTTACTCAACCAGCTCGGTTATTTTTGTCTCGCTTTGCGCTGAGTCCTGCAACTTCAACCATTCGTATCGATCAACGGTATCAACCGGCACGTTGGCATACTGATTATCCCGCAAGATAAGCAGATGTACCTTGTCACCAGGCTTGTGCTCTGTCCATATTTTTGCATACATGTCTTTTAGTGAAGTCACTTGCATTTGGTCAACAGCAATAATTTTATCACCGGCCTTAATCCCTGAATTGGCCGCTGGCGCATCTTCGTAGACCGCCCCCACCTTGACACCTGCTTTAGTATCTTTAGTCTCAAACCCCAACCAAGGCTTCACTGAAGACTGGCTGCGGCCCTGGGACAGTAGCTCACCCATCACCACTTTAAGTGCATCGATAGGAATAAAGATATTACCCGGTACACGCACTTTGGGATCAATATCGATATCTATTGAAACCAACGCTCCAATGCCTAATAATTTCGCGTTTTCAGATAACAACGCCGCACCACTAAAATCTGTGCTCGGTGGGTAGGTGTGAATCGCATCATCCAACATGTATTCCCATCCACCTGTGAAAGCTTTGACTTTACCGATGGTGACGGACAGTGCGCCTTTTTCACCGGAGCCTGGTAATATTAACGCCTTTTGCTGGTCTTCTATTTCAGACGAATCACCCAGTTCAAGCGCGAGTGTTGAACGGAAGTTTTTAGTGCGCAGCAACCCCACACCCAGACTATCATCATAAGCTACTATCTCGGCTTCATCGATAATGCCATTCGCGAAGGTTACTTTAACTGTTTCTGCCTCTGCGACAATATAACCGGCCGTGGCAATAAGACCGTTGGAGTCAATCACCACTCCCGTTCCTTTACGATCAGCTCCAAACGTAGACATGGTCCGGGCGCCGTCCCGGGCTTTTGCTTCCACAACAACCACCGAATGCATTATTCTTTGTACAGGGTCAGTTATTTCAGGCAACGCTTTGCCCAATTCAGGCTCAGCAAAAGTGGTGCTTGATTCTGTTGCTCGCTTATCTTCAGCAACAAGTCTTCCTATTGCAGATTCCCCAATTGCAGATTCCATCGGATAAGAATCAAACGGCGACAATAGCGGATCGGCAGTCACCGTACTGGCGCAGCAGAGCGCTGACGCAATAAAGCAAAGTACGTATCGCTGAGTGCGATCGAAAGAAGCCAAAGACATATTCGAATCCCAGTTTGGTGCTGCTATCGCAGCCATCACACTGGAGTAGCACCCTGCATGCCATTTAGGCTGTGGCTTCTAATTACAAGCTGTGTGCTTCGGGTATAAAAATAAGCCAAAAAAAAGGGCCGCTAAAAGCGGCCCTCTCGGCATTGCTATAATTCAGCAATTAGCCTTTGATACCCAACTTGTTAAGAGTATCCATAGTCAAACCACCTGTAGGTAGTCCGCGAGCTCGCTGAAAACGCTCGATGGCAACCATTGTCTGACGACCCAGGACACCATCGATAGGACCCGGTGTGTAACCTGCTGATGCCAATGAACGCTGTACGTCCTGGATCATACTGGTGCTCATGTTGGTTTCACACAGAACAGATCTCCACTCAAGGCGATCACTAGTCACCTGAACACGGCGACTTACCGTATCAGTAACCGCTGGGATCGCAGTCCGCATCTCTTTAGCATCTTCAACCAGACGTCTAACACGCTTGGTCTCATACTTTGCAGGAATCTCAACGCGCTTAACTGATGCAGGAGTCTTAACCACTTTACGTGAAACACTTGCCATCTTCGCAGGAGTTTCCTGCAAGCAGATAACGTTGCCTGTCAATTTACCGAAATCACCACGGGCACCCTTTGGCTGCCATGTGTGGCTACCGCCAGACTGCATAACACGCTTAGTGACGTTCTTGAACTGAGCAGGCACTGCAACGCGGCTTTCTGACGCGTCAGCAACAAGCTTACGAACACGGATAGTTTCGTAACGTGCTGGCTCTTCCATTACTTTTGTAGAGGCTGGCGCTTTCAGTACACGCTTGGTCAGTGTCTTGTATACAGCCGGAACTTCTATCAGACACATGATGTCGCCAGTGCCGTGATCGATTTTCTCAACCGCGCCACGACCTGGTTTCCATACTGTTTTAGCGTCTTCAACTTTTACTCGCTCCTGCATAGTTTCGAAAACCGCAGGTACTTCAACCAGCTTGCGTGATGCAGGTGCAACCATCACACGCTGTTCAGCCCACTCGTACTTTGCAGCCGTCAATTTGATTTCTTCTGAAGCTTCAGAAACCATCATGCGCTCAGTAACGGTGTCATAGCTGGGAGCGGCGAAGTGTTCCGCGAAACACGATCCAGGTCGTGCACCGTCGACGTTAGCGCCACTTGCACGAGCCATTGCAACCAGTGCTGAATCAGCACCAACAGAACTACCCGCTGAACCCATTACCCATGATCTGGCCGCTGGAGACACTTCATAGGTTTGAGTATCGGTGCCGAAAGTAGCAGGGATAACGCGAAGCTCAGTACCAGCTTCGCTTACCAGTACGCGTTCTTCAACCGTTTCGTACTTGGCAGGAATGATTTTAACTCGCTCACTCGCTTCCTTCACAATAATGGTAGAGCTCTCAGTGCGGTACTGAGCAGGAATTACCACCTTAGCGTAACACTCACCTGGCTTCGCATTAGGCAAGACATTAGTCATGTCTTCCATTGCGATACCCACGCTTGCAGTGCTAGCAAAGGCACCCAAAACAGCATACTTAAATAAGTTCTTCTTCATTTATAAATTTCCGATTTGTAGATTTTCAACTTGCCAGTAATAT
>CALGJU010000254.1 GCA_937928685.1 uncultured Granulosicoccaceae bacterium | reverse complement strand
CTTCTTCTGTCGGTCTGGATATAGCGGGTCCGGAAGCGACGATGGAAGGTGGCGTGATGTATAGCCACGACTGGTAATACTAATAATAATAAAATGTGCGTGAAATTTCAGGGCGTCCCTCGGCGCCCTTTTTTTCGTCTGCTTACTTTGTAAGTAACACCGACGAAGGCTCCTATCTTAACCCGTTTAGTGAAACTCTGTTTGTGTTACTTGCGAGTAATTATCGGGGGTTGGCAGATTCGTTATGAATTTTGTTTAGAATCCGTCGTGCTTGTGTGTTTACGCATGAGTAATTGAGTACGAACGACAACGCCCATAGATGCGACAGTTGTGACGAATCAACATTGCTTGAGGATGACATGCAATCAAACAACACATACGGCAAACTCTGCAACAGATTTAAAGAGCTTGATCGCTTACAGCATGCGATCACTTATCTTAGTTGGGATCAGATGGTCATGATGCCTGCTAACGGTAGTCAGGCCAGATCTGAATCAATAGCAGAGCTTGCGGGTATCAGTCATGCAAAGCTCACGGCTCCTGAAGTGGCCGATTGGTTGTCTGAACTGGAGGGCGTTGAGCTCGATGCGAATCAGGAAATTCGCACTAGTGTTCATGAGATGAAACGGGTCTGGAGCAATGCTAATTGCCTGCCAGCAGAACTTGTGAAAGAGCAAATTGTGGCAGGCTCAAAATGTGAAATGGGCTGGCGCACCCAGCGCGGTGATAACGACTGGCAAGGGTTCATTAAAAATTTTAAACCTGTAGTGGAGTTATCACGTCAGGAAGCGAAGTTAAGGCAACAGGCAAGTGGAACGGCGACACCTTATGAAGCGATGCTCGCATTGCATTGTCATGGAGACACTGAATCGTTAATTGATTCGATATTTGCCGAGCTCAGAGCGGTGTTGCCAGACTTATTGCAACGAGTTATAGAGCAGCAGGGGGCGGTGTCAGTATCTGAAAAAGCCAATTACCCCGTTGCACAGCAACAGCAGCTGAATAAAGAAATGCTGGATGCACTGGGGTTTGATTTTAACAGCGGCAGGCTTGATCAAAGCATGCATCCCTTTAGTACCGGTGGTGCCGGGGATTCGCGTATCACCACTCGTTATGATTCCAGTACCTTTCTTGAGGCGTTGGCGGGAACAGCGCACGAAGCAGGGCACGCAAGCTATGAAGGTTCACTGCCTGAGAAATGGCGTGGCTTGCCAATAGGTGAGTCGCGCAATATGTGTATTCATGAAAGCCAGAGCCTATTGTTTGAAAAACAGGTGTTTTACTCCAAGGCCTTTATGGGGTTCATGGCAGAGAAAATTCAGAACACTATGCCATCAGCGGCACACCTTAGAGGAGATGATCTATGGCGATTGGGTACTCAGGTTGTACCAGGTAAAATCAGAGTCGAAGCTGATGAAGTGACATATCCCCTGCATGTGATGTTGCGTTATGAAATAGAAAGCGGCTTGATCAATGGCGATATCGAAGTAGATGATATACCGGAGTTATGGAATGAAAAAATGCAGTCACTTCTCGGGGTTGATACACGTGGTGACTATACCAATGGCTGTATGCAGGATATCCACTGGACCGATGGTGCTTTTGGATACTTCCCGTCCTACACCATAGGGGCCGCAAACGCCGCACAGCTTTTTGCAAAAATTAAGCAAGATCACCCGGACTGGCAAACTCAACTGCAACAGGGTGATATTCAATTTATAAGAGAGTGGCTACAAGACAAGATCTGGTCAAAGGCTTGTGAGCTTCAATCGCAGGAATTAATGCAGAGTGCGACAGGTGCTGGCAGTGGTGCTGATGCGTTAATTGCGCATCTGGAAGCGCGTTACCTGCGTGGTGAATATTGAGTTCGAGTCTGCTATTTATGGGACGAGCTGCGCAGAGAATGGATAGCGTTTCTGCGATCACAAGGTAGCGTAAAGAGCTACATGGCTTGCCACTCGCTCACGCGTCGGGTTTCCTGAGAGCGCGTAAACGAATGGGTATAGAGGTGTTGAGTGGTTTCTTCTTCCGCTAATGCGATACCTATCGCTACTCCGGGTTGGCCTGACTTTCCAGTTCTTCCCAGCGGGCATAGGCGTTTGTTAACGCTGTAGCGTTTTCAGTGTATTCGGATTGTACAGATTGCATTTTTTCTAGATCTTTAAAAACAGTTGGATCAGCAAGCTTTTCTTCGATCTCTGTTTTTTGTTCTTCAAGTGCTTCGATTTTTGCTGGCAGCTCATCGAGCTCGCGTTGTATTTTGTAGCTTAGTTTAACCGCTTTGGTTGCCGTGGGTTTTGCTTGTGATTTTGTATTTGTCTTGTTGCTGTCTTTAGCCGGTTTACTTTTTTTAGAGCTGGCCGCCGCGTATGACAGATAGTCAGAATATCCACCAACATACTCTGCAAGCTTGCCGTTGCCTTCAAGTACGATGGTGCTGGTCGCGATATTGTCTATGAATTCACGATCGTGGCTGACCATTAACACGGTGCCGGTGAAAGACAGCAGGGTGTATTCAAGCAGCTCAAGTGTTTCTACATCAAGATCATTGGTTGGCTCATCGAGTACCAATACATTGGCGGGGCGGGTAAACAGTTTTGCGAGTAACAATCGGTTGCGTTCACCACCGGATAACTTGGTTATCGGCGCTCGTGCGCGTTCCGGGTCAAACAGAAAGTCCTGCATATAACCCATGATGTGTTTGCGTTCGCCATTCACCTCGATGAAATCGGCACCTTCACTGACGTTGTCGGCAGCCGATTTTTTTTCATCCAGTTTAGCGCGCAGCTGATCAAAGTAGGCGATGTCGAGGTTAGTGCCATGAGTGGAAGCGCCTTCATCTGGCTCGAGTTCACCGAGTATCACTTTAAGCAATGTGGTTTTACCAGAACCATTGGGGCCGATGATGGCAATCTTGTCGCCACGCATGACAGTGGTTGAAAAGTTACTGATCAGTTGTTTGCCACTGAGGTTATGGCTGACTTTCTCAAGCTTAAAAACTATTTTTCCAGACTTGTTGTCTGTTTGAATGTTGATGTCGGCATTGCCGGTTTTAGCACGGCGTTGCGATCGCTCATCACGTAGTTTTTTTAATGCTCTAACACGCCCTTCATTTCTGGTGCGGCGGGCTTTGATGCCCTGTCTGATCCAGGTCTCTTCCTGTTTGAGTTTTTTATCAAACAGTTTGTCATGCGTTTCAGCAGCAGCCAGTGCATCTGCACGTAGCTCTAGGAACTTGTCGTAGGGGTGGTTCCAGCTTGTTAGTGTGCCTCGATCAATATCGACGATGCGGTTTGCAAGGCTTTTGATGAGCTTTCTATCGTGGGTAACAAACACCAGTGTGGCGGTAATTTTACCAAGAAATTCTTCAAGCCAGATAACAGAATCGATATCAAGGTGGTTGGTCGGCTCATCCATTAGCAGTACGGTGGGCTCTGCTGCCAGTGCACGTGCGAGCATGGCGCGTCTTTTTTGTCCGCCGGATAAGCTGGCCACTTTTGCTTCGGGCTCGAGGTGGAGTTTTGAGATAATGCTTTTAATGTCTGCAGATGCACGCCATACATCTGTGCCCTCTACCTCAAGGTCGGTATAGCCGTCTGCTTCAATTTGCTGCAATGCTTTGGCGGTGTGATCATCATAGCCTGAAGCTGCCACTTCAAATACCGTACGATCATCATCACCTGAAGGCACTTCCTGTTGCAGTCGGGCTATCTTTGCCCCATCAGATAATACGATCTCTCCCTCATCGGGTTCAATCTCACCGTCTAAGAGCTTAAGTAGTGTGGACTTGCCCTGGCCATTACGGCCGAGCACTGCAATGCGCTCGCCTTGTTCAATAACAAGTTCAGCATCGTCGAGCAATTTGTCGGGACCGAAGGCCAAGCTGATGCCGCGCAATCTAATTAGTGCCATGAAGTATCGATTTTTCTATTAAGTGCTATGTATGAAGTGCGTTGTGTAGAGGTGAAAACTAACGTCGCCTTCTGGTGCCCATTATACCGCCGAGAAGACCACGGCCGATTTGCCTGCCGATACTTGAACCCACTGAACGAACCACACTTTTTGTCAGTGCTTCGGTGACGGTCTGGCGTTGTCTGCCACGTGGTTTAGCCGGGGCGCGTTGCTGTGGCGCTTGTTGTGCCGCTGCGGGAAACTGATTCAGTTTTTGTGCGGCCGATGGGAATTGGTTGAGTTTTGGTGCTTCTATTTGTTCAACTCGAGCTTTCAGCTTTTCATGTGCAGATTCGCGATCAATTTCTTTGTCATAACGTCCGGCAAACGGGCTGCTTGTGATGGCGCTATTTCTCTCAGATTCTGTGGCTGGGCCAATGCGGGAAACTGGTGGACGAATCATTGTGCGTTCAACAATGGATGGGATGCCATCGTCTTCAAGCGTTGAGACCAGTGCTTCACCTACCGCCAGTTCCATGATGGCCGCCTCAGAGTCAAACGCCGGGTTTTCACGCATGGTTTGGGCTGTGGCTCGAACGGCTTTCTTATCTTTGGGTGTGAAAGCGCGTAAAGCGTGCTGTACACGATTGCCTAACTGGCCCAATACGTCTTCGGGAATATCTAACGGGCTCTGGGTAATGAAATATATACCTACCCCTTTTGAGCGAATCAGTCTGACGACCATCTCGACCTTTTCAACCAGTGCTTTTGGCGCGTCATCAAAAAGTAGGTGTGCTTCATCGAAGAAGAATACGAAGCGGGGTTTTTCCTGATCACCGACTTCGGGTAAGTCTTCAAAAAGTTCGGATATCAACCACAATAAAAAAGTGGCGTACAGTTTCGGTTTCATCATCAACTTGTCTGCTGCAAGTATATTGATATTGCCGCGACCGTTTGAATCGACCCTGATTAAATCCCATAAATCCAACTGAGGTTCACCGAAAAATTCATCGGCTCCGCTGTCTTCAAGTTCGAGTAATTTTCTTCGTATTGCGCCCACTGATGCTGAGCTTATGTTGCCGTAGTCTGATTTAAGTTGTTTGGCATTGTCACCAATGAACTTGAGTGTAGTGGTGAGGTCTTTAAGATCGAGTAGCAACAAGCCTTCATCATCTGCGAATCGAAACACGACACTCATGATTCCCGTTTGAGTGTCATTCAAACCAAGCAGCTGTGACAGCAGTGTCGGACCCATATCTGAAATGGTGGCTCGTATCTGGTGGCCTTTCTCACCGAAAAGATCCCAGAACACGCAGGTGTTGTCGTCGAAGGCAAAATCGTCAATACCGATTTCTTTGACACGCTCTGTAACCTTCGGGTGTTCTGTGCCCTTCTGGCTAATGCCGGATAGGTCGCCTTTAACATCTGCCATGAACACGGGCACGCCAATGCGTGAAAATCCCTCTGCCAGCACTTGTAGCGTGACAGATTTGCCGGTTCCTGTGGCGCCTGCAATGAGTCCGTGGCGATTAGCATACTGAGGTTGCAGAGTGACGAGTTTGTCACCTTTGCCGATCAGTATATTTTTAACATCTGCCATTGATGGTTCTCCAAGACGAGCATGACAACTGCCCATTTGACCATATTTGCTGTCACTGATGCACTGATTTCAACGTCTTGTCACTCGATGCTGATGGTCTCCAACTCGAAGTGAGGCGTTTTTCTGTTGTAGGCAGGGCGGCGGTATTCGGGTGCCGCATAAGGTCGGTGACGCGGGGTATTGTGCATGGTGGCTTACGCGGACTATTAGCTTGCAGTAAGCTCGGGCTACTCACTTTCTAATGGTGAGTTTGTCAGTACGTTGTTTTTGACAATCTGATAAACGCTAGCTGGTTGCCTGCTGCTTCTCTTCCCATTCACTGTTGGTAAATGCCCGAATAGACAAGGCGTGGATTGCGCCTGATTTGATGTATTCG
>CALGJU010000253.1 GCA_937928685.1 uncultured Granulosicoccaceae bacterium | reverse complement strand
TCTGCGAATGTGGATGCTGTCGTTTCGGCACATGTGACTGATACCCAAGCTATTTCTTTGGCTTCCCGGAACCAATTAACACTTGGAGTCTGCGAGGTAGAAGTCCACGTAGCGGGAACGTGCCAAGGCGAGGGCGTTTTTTACGATCATTTGCGACGCATAGTTATTGAGGCAATGGAGGCGTTCGCATTGGGTTCGCTGCCGAGCACTATTGCTCAATATGGTACACTGCGACGGGTTAAGGAGACCTGATCACGTCTGCCGGTGGTGTGTAGGTTTTTACACGCTATGGCGTGCGGTTAAGCTGCTGCGTCATCGCGCCTAGGTCTCTTTAGAACCAACTTCGGGTTCTGCTAGTGCAAGTTGCTGTTGATGCACTGGCCGGCCCTGCTATGAATAACTTTGAAAAATCCAGCGCGGTGAGTAGCGATTGCATAATCATCCGTCTGGGGGGAAATTATTTGTCTGTTGAGCAGGCGAAAGATAAACAGGAAACACTATGAAACTCGCTGCAGTTTTCCCCGGTCAGGGATCACAGTCCCCGGGCATGTTGGCTGACTTGGCCTCGCAATACAAAGTAGTGGTTGATACTTTTTCTGAAGCGTCGGAACATTTGGGCTATGACCTGTGGGACATCGCTCAAAACGGGTCCGCTGAACAGCAGCGGCAGACAGAAATCACGCAGCCGTTGATGTTTGTCGGCGGGCTTGCGGTATGGCGAATCTGGCAGGAGCTCGATATGCCAACGCCATCTTATGTGGCGGGTCACAGCCTGGGTGAATACACCGCGTTAACAGCTGCCGGGGCCATTGAATTCAGTCAGGCCGTAAAGCTTGTAGCACTGCGTGGCAAGCTGATGGCATCAGCGGTTGAGCCTGGTGTCGGTGGCATGGCGGCACTGCTCGGTATGGATGACGATGACGTAGTGGCTATGTGTAAAGAGCTGTCTACTGATGATGCTGTGGTACAAGCTGTGAACTTTAATTCGCCAGGTCAAGTTGTGATATCCGGGCATCTCAAGGCGCTGGAAAACGCTTGTGTGGTGGCCAAAGACAAGGGCGCGAGAAAAGCAATGTTGTTGCCTGTCTCTGTGCCAAATCATAGTTCACTGATGCAACCGGCACAGGCAGAGCTTGCAGCGGCAATTGATGACGCAGGCTTTGTAGCACCTTCAATTCCTGTGGTTCAAAACGCGGAAGCGCGTGTGCTTGAAGACCTTGATGCGATAGTCGCATCGTTAAAAAATCATGTGACTAATCCGGTGTATTGGACAGACTCAGTAAGATTTATGGCCAACAACAACACAACAGAGCTTGTGGAACTTGGTCCTGGTAAGGTATTAGTTGGATTGTGTAAGCGCATAGACAAGTCCATTGTCACCCATGCGATAGAAAGTCTGGCCGCGGTAGAGAAACTGATCGAAGCCCGTAAGGAGGGTGTCAGCTGATGCTTGAGAATGAAATTGTTTTGGTGACCGGAGCCAGTCGTGGCATTGGTGCTGCTATCGCCGATGAACTTGCATCACAGGGTGCCACCGTTGTCGGAACTGCCACCAGTGAAAAGGGTGCTGATGCGATCACCGCTCGCTTTAAAGAGGCGGGTCAAAAAGGCTGTGGCAAAGTGCTTGATGTGTCTGACAAAGAGCAAGTCACTTCGGTTATCTCTTCTATCGCAGACGAGTTTGGTGCAATCAGCGTGCTGGTGAACAATGCCGGTATTACGCGTGACAACCTGCTGATGCGAATGAAAGAAGATGAATGGGACGACATTATCAGTACCAACCTTTCTTCCGTGTTCCACACTTGTAAGGCCTGCATGCGCGGCATGATGAAGGCGCGGCGCGGTAAAATTATTAACATTGCTTCAGTGGTCGGCGTAACGGGTAACGCCGGACAGGCAAACTACGCTGCTGCCAAAGCCGGGATAATCGGGTTTGGTAAATCACTGGCTCGTGAGGTGGGGTCTCGAAACATTACTGTTAACACAGTAGCGCCAGGTTTCATTGTGTCAGATATGACAAATGCTCTGCCTGAAGAGCAGCGCGAGGCGTTGCAGGGTGAAATAGCCCTGGGAAGACTGGGTGATCCTAAGGAAATAGCCCATACCGTGGCGTTTCTGGCCTCCGACAAGGCCGATTACATTACCGGTCAAACGCTACATGTGAATGGCGGAATGTATATGAACTAGCCAGTTGGCATCACTAATTATAATGGGATTCGAGCTTTTCCGCTTGAATCTCGCCAAGTTGGCCATACAAATGACGCCAATGCGGACAGTTTCGTGTCATCTGCCCGAATTTCGGCGCAGTTAGCACAAATTAAATTCACCGCAGTAGTGGCGTGCTAAACCGGTATTGAATACAATATGCGGGGTCCGGTGCGACCACGCACCACAGAATACACCAGTCCCCGGGAGGGCATCCAATATGAGCAGTATCGAAGAACGCGTAAAGAAAATCGTCGTAGAACAACTCGGGGTGAAGGACGAGGAGGTCACTTCGGCGGCGTCTTTCGTTGACGATCTGGGCGCTGACTCACTCGATACCGTTGAGTTGGTTATGGCGCTTGAAGAGGAATTCGAATGCGAAATTCCCGATGAAGAAGCTGAGAAAATCACCACGGTTAAGCAGGCGGTAGATTACGTCAACGCGAACCTGGGTTAAGCAAACTGGGTTAACGCGAAGTTAATTAGCGTTTCAACCATGTTTCCGGGCTGGCAACAGCCCGGAACTCTGCGACCGGAAGCATCCATTGAGTGATCGTAAAGTTGTGGTAACAGGTCTCGGGGCTATCACCCCGGTCGGCAACACCGTCGCTGACAGCTGGAAAAACCTGCTTGCGGGGGTGTCTGGCGCTGCAATGGTCGATTCCTTTGACACCGAAGGGTTCGCCACACGGTTTGCGGCGTCCGTAAAAGATTTTGACGTCAGTCAATACATGAGCGCCAAAGACGCACGCAAAATGGATAAGTTTATTCATTTTGGAGTAGCGGCAGGTATTCAGGCGCTTGAAGATGCAGGATTGTCTGTTGAAGATCAGGATCCTGAGCGTATAGGGGTGGCCATAGGTTCCGGTATCGGCGGGTTGCCAAATATTGAAGTGCAGCATAGTGCGTTGGTTAATTCGGGGCCGCGCAAGATGTCACCGTTTTTTGTGCCTTCAACAATCATCAACATGATCGCAGGTAACCTTTCAATTATGCGTGGCCTGCAAGGGCCAAACGTGTGTATTACCACCGCTTGTACCACCGGTACGCACAACATCGGTGAGGCTATGCGCATTATTAAGTATGGCGATGCAGATGCGATGGTTTGTGGTGGTGCTGAAATGGCAACCTGTCCACTCGGGCTGGCAGGCTTCGGTGCTGCGCGAGCGCTTTCAACGCGCAACGATGATCCAACGGCTGCAAGCAGACCCTGGGATGTCGATCGTGATGGATTTGTACTTGGGGATGGTGCCGGCGTATTGGTGCTTGAAGAGTACGAGTATGCCAAAGCACGCGGGGCAAAAATTTACTGTGAGCTTTCAGGGTACGGCATGAGCGGTGACGCCTTCCATATGACACAACCTTCAAAAAATGGTGATGGTGCGCGACGCTGCATGAACGCGGCAATGAAAGACGCCAAAATTAATCCTGATGAAGTGGGTTACATTAATGCTCACGGTACCTCAACAGGCGCAGGTGATGTGGCGGAGACCAATGCGGTAAAGTCCAGTTTCGGTGATCACGCCCGCACAGTGGCAATCAGCTCTACAAAATCTATGACTGGTCACCTGCTTGGGGCTGCCGGTGGTGTTGAAGCGGTATTCTCTATATTGGCGCTGCAAGATCAGGCAGTTCCGCCAACGATAAACCTTGATAACCCGGATCCTGAGTGTGATTTAGACTATGTGCCTCATACGGCGCGTGATGTAGCAATTAAGCATGCGTTATCGAACTCTTTCGGTTTTGGTGGCACGAACGCTACGTTGATATTCAGCCAGGTGTAAGCGCATAACACCAACCGAAGTTCATTTGCCAGGCTTGATTACCAAGCGGGTTTTACAGCAGCCTTTGGTCAATTGATATTACTTGTCGGTTTAATTTGTGAAAAAGATACTTCTACTTATTGTGTTTGTGCTTCCTCTCTGTGTGGCTGCTGTTTTAGCGTTTGACGCGCATCAGTTTTTACACGCGCCGTTAAGTGAGCCTGAGAAAAACTTTGAGCTTGAAGTTAAATCAGGCACTACCATTCGCAGTCTAGCCAATAGCCTGAATAAACAGGGTTTGTTAAACCGCCCGATGTGGTGGGAGGCTTATGCACGCTACACGGGTGAAGCGCGATCGATAAAGACTGGTGAGTATTCGCTTACCTCTGCTATAACTCCCATCGCTTTGCTTGGCACGTTGCAAAAGAGCCAGCAGAAACAGTACTCGCTCACGTTACTGGAAGGCTGGAATATTTGGCAGGTACGCGATGCAGTGGCTACGCATGAAATTCTTGAGCAGACAATGCAGTCAGTCAGTGATGATGATGTGATGGCATTTATAGGAGCTGCAGCGGGTCATCCGGAAGGGCAGTTTCTTCCAGACACTTATCATTTTCCACGCGGCACCACAGATGCAGAGTTTCTATTAAGAGCGCACAAGCAGCTTAACGAGACGTTGCAGCAGGCATGGGATGGAAGGGACGAAGGCTTACCGATATCCACTCCGTACGAAGCATTGGTGATGGCCTCAATTGTTGAAAAAGAAACACAGATCCCCAGTGAACGTGAGATGGTTTCAGGGGTGATAGCAGGGCGTTTACGCAAGGGCATGCGATTGCAAATGGATCCGACAGTGATCTACGGTATTGGTAAAAACTTTAACGGAAATATTACGCGAAAAGATTTGCAAACCAGGACGGCGTACAATACCTATAAAATTCCGGCGCTTCCGCCTACACCCATCGCGATGCCCAGTGCGGCCACTATTCATGCTGCGGTGCACCCCGCGGATACAAAAGCCTTGTTCTTTGTTGCAGACGGAACCGGTGGTCATGTGTTCAATGAAACCGTCGAAGAGCATAATAAGGCGGTTCGAAAATTTATCTTAAAAAGAAAGTAGCATGCGCGGACGGTTGATAACATTGGAAGGGGTAGAGGGCGTTGGTAAATCAACGCTGTTGCCTGTGGTAAAGGATTTTCTTGTTGAGCAAGGTGTTGACGTGCTGCACACGCGTGAGCCCGGTGGAACACAACTCGGCGAGCAATTGCGTGATGTCGTGTTAAACACTGATCAGGAAATTGTTCCCAAAGCAGAGTTGCTGTTGATGTTTGCAGCGCGTGCCCAGCATGCTGAGAAAGTTATTGCACCCGCGCTTGCAAAAGGTAAATGGGTGCTTTGTGATCGCTTTACTGATGCGAGTTTTGCTTATCAGGGCGGTGGCAGAGAACTAGGTGAAGATCGCGTTGCAATTATTGAGCAATGGGTGCTCGAGGGGTTGAATGCCGATCTGACCCTGTTGCTTGATGCCAGTCGCGAGACAAGTCTTGAGCGAACCAAGCGGCGCAGAGAATTTGATCGCATTGAGACTGAAGGCGATGAGTTCTTTGAAAAAGTAAAACTTGCCTATCTTGATCGAGCAGCCAGTTACCCTGAAAGAATAAAGATTATTGATGCAAATCCGGATTTTGACACTGTCGCAGAATCGGTTCGGGTGCAGTTAATTGAAAGCTGTGGGCAGTGGCTTAGTGCAGCGGTCGAGTCCTGACTATATCCAGTTGAACGCTGGTGTTCACATGAATAGGAATGATAAACATCAATCACGCGCCGTATAACTGGCAACAGGAAGCATGGCAGCTGTTGATGCGTGCCGCATCCGCCGATCGCTTGCACCATGCGTATTTAGTGGTTGGTCCGGCAGGTGTCGGCAAGCGCGATTTTGCAGAGCGCTTATCACATGCATTGCTGTGTATCGAGTCAGCTGAAAATGCACCTTGCGGTAAGTGTCCGCGGTGCGCGTTAAATACCGCAGGTACGCATCCGGATCTGACACGCCTTGACTGGATTGATAAAGCCCGTGTCATTAGCGTTGACCAGATACGAAAGCTGACTGAACATCTGACGTTAACGACAACCTACGGTCCGAATCGTATTGCCATTATCAACAAAGCCCACACGATGACGCGTGCGGCAGCTAATAGTCTGCTGAAAACATTAGAAGAGCCGGGTAAAGGGTGTGTGTTGATCTTGTTGGCCGATAACGATGCCCATTTGCCGGTGACCATTCGAAGCCGGTGTCAGCGTGTTGTATTGCCGTTGCCGGATCAGGCAGTGGCGCTAGACTGGTTGCGCGAGCAAAAAGTCACCAATCCGGAAATCGCCCTTGAATTTGCACACGGTGCGCCGTTAAGGGCGAAGGAGCGCGGCGAAGAGGTAGATCTAGGTGCAATTGCAGAGATCAAAACCCGCTTTATTGAGTTTTTAACTCGCGATTTTGAGCCGGCAGAGCTGGCGGCAATAACCTCGACCGTGTTGGGTACTCGTGATGCCTTGACCCTTTTTCTGCAGTGGACCACAGAACACATTAAAAACGTTGAATTTTCTTCTCCAAACGGCCGTTCGAGTACTAACGGGCCACCTTCCGAGCGTCAGTATTTGAGTCGTGCGCTGGAGAGGTTCCAATACTCGCTCAGATTGGATAACCCCAGTCTGAAAACACAGACTGTGCTTGAGGGCGTGTTGGCCGATATAAGAATAATGAGAGTGAGAACTCGTGCGGAGACAATTCAATGACCACTGATCGCAAAGCCATCGTGTCGCTATCGATTACCGACCGTGGCGCCTTGCAGGCAGCCTATATGTCATTTGTTGAAGGTGGTGGAATTTTTATTCCCACCACACAAACTTATAACATTGGTGACGCTGTATTCCTTTTGTTCGGATTGATGGACGACGGTGAGCGTTGGCCTGTACCTGGACAAGTGTGCTGGATTACTTCTGCTGGTGGCAACGATATCGCAGGTATCGGTGTTCAGTTTACCGGTGAGAAAGCTGCTGACCTCAGGCGTGCCATAGAGGACACGCTGGGTGGTCTGGTTAATTCAGAGCGCGAAACCAGTACAATGTAACTTAGTCACGCTTCGCGGCGTGGCATTGGTTCTATATTGTCGTGATCAGCCCGGGGCTTTGCTCCGGGCTGATTGTGTTTGTGGTGTTTGGTTTTTCGCTGTGCGCATCGTTGTAGTTTTTCACTGTGCTCGACGTTTTGTCTACGCGAGAGGGCTTGAAAACAAACCCGCCAGCGTAAGCGAGGGATATCCAGTACGTAAAGCCTTTCACGTCATTCTCAAAGAATCAATATCATCTCAAAGAACGGAAACCATCTACCTGACGCGCCAGACATCCCTCGCTAACGCTGGCGGGTTTACCGGAGCAGCACGAAAGGAAGCCCGACGCGTGAGCGAGTGGACCAGCACGAAAGGAAACCCGACGCGTGAGCGAGTGGATCATGTGCAATACGTCCGTGATTCTGTTGGGAGGTCGCAGCGTTTACGGCTAAAACTACAGTAACCGGGTGGTGTGAACTTGAATGCGTTTGCACGTGGTGGTTAGACGATCACATATGATCCACTCGTTCACGTGTTGGGTTGCGTATAACGGCAAGACGACTGTAGCCTCATAAGTCGAATGTTAAGATAGATAGTTTCCCGGATTAGTCTTTTTGCTGTCGTGGCGGCTGGTTGTGTTGCGGTGTCTGTTTTACACTACGGTTTTTCCGGGTGAAGGTATGCTCTTCAAGTTAACCAGTAAATTGTCAATTGTTGTTCGGTTGATTGGCTTTGCGTTGTTGGTTTGTGGTTTGAGTGCTTGTTCCCGAGAAGCGCCCATACTCACCGGTGCAACGATGGGCACTACTTATAGTGTGATCGTTCCAAAACTTAAATCGTCTGATCAAGATATCCTGCAGGCGCAGGTGGAAGCGGTGTTGAGTCGTGTGAACTCTGCGATGTCTACGTATCAGACAGACTCATCTATCTCGCTATTTAATAATAGCCCGACGACCGATTGGTTCGTTGTACCTGAAGAGTTTGCCTATGTTGCTGAGGTAGCATTGCAAATAGCGTCTGATACCAATGGGGCATTTGATCCTACTGTCGGGCCTTTGGTGAATCGGTGGGGGTTTGGTAAAGATCAAAGTGATGCACCGCCAGAAGCTGAGGAGATTACGAGTCTGCTGGCACAGGTAGGATATGAGTCTCTGCAGGTAGATGTTGATAAAAAAGCAGTAAAAAAATCAAACGCTGAGTTACAAGTGGATCTGAACGCCATAGCAAAAGGCTATGCGGTTGATCTATTGGCCGAGGTGGTTGCGGGTCTTGGTTATGGCAATTTTCTGGTTGAGATCGGTGGTGAGCTGCGGGTAAGTGGTAAAAATAACAAGGCTCAGCCGTGGCGAGTCGGTGTTGAGAGCCCGACGATCGGCGCGACTGGGACTGAAGATCCACCGATTGGGCTGCTGTTGGAACATGGTGGTGTGGCCACCTCAGGTGATTATCGTAATGCATTTGAGAGTGACGGGGTGCGTTACTCCCACTTAATTGATCCGCGAAACGGCTCCCCGGTGAGTCATAAGCTGGCCTCAGTTACTATTGTCGCGGACACAGCGATGCGCGCAGACGCCTGGGCGACCGCATTGATGGTGCTCGGTCCTGACGAAGGCCTGAAGGTCGCTGAAAGTCGTGGAATAGCCGCCTATTTCATTGAGCGAGCTGACGACGGCTTTGCCACGTTTGGCAGTACGGAATTCGCTAGGCTTGCCAGAAGTCCATAGACTGCGGAGGCCCTCTTCGGCCGGACGGTACTTGGGTAAAACATGGGTAAAGTCGATGCCTGAGGCAGTCTTACTTAAATTACTATTGCACTTAGGGCTCACAGCCCCTATAAATCCACAACCAGAAAATTTTCCATAAACTAAAATAGTCTGTTGCGTGTGCTCCAACCTGAGCTCTGCCACCAGCCACAATTAACCACCCGGAGCACTTATGCCTCAAAGCGCTGCATTTGATGAAGTCAGACGTTACCCGATTGATTCCCTGAATCTTGAATATCAGGAGTACAAGCATCAAAAGACCGGGGCGCGTCATATCCACCTGGCGGCGGATGATGATCAGAATGCATTTTTGGTGGCGTTTTTGACTGTCCCTCAGGACTCCACCGGGGTTGCCCATATTCTTGAGCACACGGCATTGTGTGGCAGTAAGCGATTTCCGGTTCGTGATCCATTCTTTATGATGATGCGACGTTCGCTGAATACATTTATGAACGCATTCACCTCCAGTGACTGGACCGCTTATCCGTTTGCCAGTCGCAACCGCAAAGATTACTTCAACCTGCTTGATGTATACCTTGATGCGACTTTCTTTCCAAACTTAAACGAACTTGATTTCAGACAGGAAGGGCACCGTCTGGATTTCAGTGAGCCGGGTGATACCAGCTCACCGCTGACGTATAAAGGTGTGGTGTTTAATGAGATGAAGGGGGCCTACAGCTCGCCCAATGCCCGTTTGATGAAGCAGTTTACTCATGCACTTTATCCGAGTATTACTTATCACCATGACAGTGGCGGAGATCCGGCAGCGATTCCCTCATTGAGTTGGGATCAGCTCAAAGCTTTTCATGCACGGCACTACCATCCATCAAACGCGGTGATGTTCACTTACGGTGACTTGCCCGCAGAAGAGCTGCAGAAAAAATTTGAAGAACGTGCATTGTCCGAATTTGAGCATCTTGATGTCTCTGACCTGGCCATTCCAGATGAAACACGTTACACATCACCGCAGAACATCACTACAAGTTATCCGTTACCAGAGGGACCGACCAAAGGACGCACTCATGTGGCGTTGGGTTGGTTGCTTGGTAGAAACTCAGATATGCGCAAGGTGATGGAAGCACGTGTGCTGTCTGATGTGTTGCTGGATAACAGTAGTTCTCCATTGAGACATGCTCTCGAAACTTCTGATCTGGGCACTTCACCTTCACCTTTGTGCGGCGTTGATGATGATACTCGTGAGATGGCTTTTGCAGCAGGAATAGAGGGCACAGATCCGGAGCGTGCTGACGAAGTAGAATCACTGATACTGGGTGTGCTGAAAGACGTTGCCAAAAACGGCGTGCCAAAAGAAGCAGTGATGTCCGTGTTGCATCAGCTGGAATTGTCGCAGCGAGAGGTCACAGGTGACGGATTTCCTTACGGTTTGCAATTGTCACTGCGCGCACTGACACCGGTATTGCATGGGGGTGATCCCGTGGCAGCACTGGAAATAGACGATCTGCTGGCTCAAGTTCGGAAAGATGCAGAAGATCCGCAGTTTATTCCCCGTTTAATTAAAGAGTTGTTGCTGGACAACCCGCACCGCATCCGCTTAACCATGGCCCCTGACCCTGAACTTACCACCAAGGAAGAAGCCGCAGAAGCGGCGCAATTAAAGGCCCTGGATGCCAGTATTGACGATGCAGAACGCCAACGGATCGCACGCCTTGCTGCAGAACTTGAGGAGCGCCAATCAAGTGTGGATGATCCTGAGCTGTTGCCCCGGGTAACACTTGCTGATGTTCCGGATGATCTTAAATATCCTGTGGGCCATTCTCGCAGTGTCGGGTCGATGCCTGCCTGTTGGTATAGTGCCGGTACTAACGGCATGGTCTATCAACAGTTGGTCACACAGTTACCGGACTTTGATGAAGAGTTAACCAAGGTGTTGCCGTATTACGCAATGGCGTTGGCAGAGGTAGGCAGTGCAGGGCGCGATTATATGCAAACTCAGGCAGAGCAGGCCTCTGTGCTGGGTGGTTTGGGCGCGCGTATTTCGACCCGCAGTGTGCTTGGTGATAGCAACAGTATGCACGCCGTGATGATAATGTCATCTAAAGGGTTGATTCGAAACACTGATCACATCACGCGCTTAATAGAAGAGACCATGGACTCACCGGACTTCTCAGAGGTTGATCGCATTAGTGATCTTATCTCGCAGGCACGTGCACGTTCTGAAAGTTCTATTACCGGCCGTGGGCATTCGCTAGCCTCATCAGCGGCAAGTAGCCGGATGAGTTCAGCCGCTGCATTGAGTAACCAGTGGAGTGGCTTGCAAGCGATTGTTGATCTAAAAGAAATGGATGATCGCTTGCAAAAAAACAAAGACGAGCTGCATAAACTCGCTGATCAGTTTCGAGTGATTCATGAGCGCATTTGCAACGCACCGAGAGAATGGCTGATAGTCAGTGAAGAAGAGCAGCAAGCCACCATTGAAGCGGCTATCGCCGCAAGTAATCTGGCTGCAAATCAGGGATCGATAGATCCATTTAACTTTCGTGTTGACCCTGGCGCAGTGAAGCAAGCCTGGTCTACCAATGCTCAGGTCAATTATTGCGCGCAGGCACATGTGAGCGTGCCATCCGGCCATAAAGATGCGGCAGCGCTTACGGTGCTTGGTGAGTACTTAAGCAATGGCTATTTGCACAGTGCGATTCGTGAGAAAGGTGGCGCTTATGGCGGCGGCGCAGGCTACGACGGAGAAAGCGGTGCGTTCCGCTTTTATTCTTATCGCGATCCGCGTCTGCAGGAAACTTACGCTGATTTTGACTCCTCCATTGAGTGGATGTTAAACGACACACACGAGGAGCGACTTCTGGAAGAGGCAATACTTGGCATAATAGGCCGGGTTGATAAGCCGGGATCTCCTGCTGGAGAGGCGCTTGGCAATTACTACTCGACACGATTCGGTCGAGGGGCTGACTACACCAAACAGGTACGCAAGCGCATATTGGCGGTAAATTTTGAAGATTTGAAGAGTGTTGCCGGCAAGTACCTAACCCGGGGAGTTGGCGAGGTAAGCTACGCGGTTGTTGGCCCGGCAGAGAAGCTGGAAACACTGGCAGACTTCGAGCAATTTACTGTCTAATAAGAAGTTGCACGTCCTTGTGCTCTCCCAGCTCCGTGTCCTTGTGGGGTTATGCTGTTGCTATAACCCTATGGCTCCTAAAAGCAGGTGAACTACGTAGGTGAGTCTACGGGGGTATCGGAATTTGTCGATAGCCCATGAGAGCTATTGACATATAATTAATATTGTAGTAACGGGTGGTTTTTGGGTATTTGACCAGTAAGTTGGCGGTAGTGCGAAAAGGGAGCGGCTATTTCAGAACGTTTACACCAAGAGGTTTAAGCACAGATTTGTTCGTGAGATGTTGCGTGTTGTGAAGCCTGGTGGTTCTCTGCTGTTTATTTGCCGCTCTTTGTAAAGAACCTGCATGTTGAGGGCAGACTCTTGAAGTCTTCAGTGCACTATGACGACTACATGATTGGTCAAAAAGCCTCTGCTTATTATGTGCTTTTGCAGAAGCAAAGAGAGTCCCTATGAATGGTTTTTCCAATGATGCCGATGTTCAATCGGTTCAACGCTGGATGCTAACGCGCCCTGATACACAATCAGTTGCGGCTTTCAAGCCGGGCCCCGGCATCCAAAAGCTTAGCCTTCAATTTGATATCCATAAGCTTCGTCAGGCGCTTGAAGATTGTCTCAGGAATACTGACTTTCAAGGGGCGATGCAAGACCAGGGTTTTGCATCTATACCAGTAACGCAAAAGCCTGGTCAGACAACCTGGACAGAGAATGATCTGTCTGGCAGATATTGGATTCGTGGTGATGATCGCTACGTTGAAGAGCCTCGGGAAGAGCTTGTACCGGAAATTCAGTTTAGCGAATTAAATCCGGCCCTTAAGGGAAGTTACTTTGAGCATGTCTTTGAAGAGTTGACCAGTCGCTTTCCAATCGGTAGAACCCGCATTTTGTCAAAATCACAGTACAACTGTAACTCGTGGCATCGTGACCCGGAACCACGACTGCACATACCCGTGGTGTCGAACCCTGGGTCAATGTTTGTGGTGAATCATCATGCAACGCACTTAC
>CALGJU010000252.1 GCA_937928685.1 uncultured Granulosicoccaceae bacterium | reverse complement strand
CTAAAGCTTGGCTTGGTAAAAGTGTCGCCGCTGTCAGTTACTGCTATGGCGGCCTGTGGAAAGTGAACCACCACAAAGCTCATTGAGCTGTTTGACATCAGAGATTGTGCTGCCGAAATACAAAGTGCTGTATCGATCTGGTTATTGTCGGTGCAAACTGATTCGCCCGACAGTGCGCTTAACTCATATTCATTGATGATTAAGGAATCCAGGTAGGGAATGCAGGGGAGTGCGATGTCACGTATCTTCTGGCTGTCTATTGAGACAAGCTCAAGATTGGTATGTATGCCGTTTTCCTGTGCGGCTGCTAACACGGCAACCCAGCCGTTGTGGTGTTGCTTCCATGGTGAGTCCATGATTTTATGTAAACCCAGTAGTCCTAAATGCAGTAAACGACCACGGCACCGAGTAAAATCAAAATGATCTGGCGAGAGTAGATCACTGGTTCCTGGATAATGAAAGAACGTTCTCTTGCCGGTTTTATGATCACTCATGACATCGGTATATGAGGTGCGTTCGGTTTCGCTTTGATGTAGCTGGCTTGTGTCGATGCCTGCATCTATGGCACGTGAGATAAGAAACTCTCCATCAGTATCTTGACCCACCAATCCTATGGCGTGTACCGGTAAAGAGGGATCAAGCCGGGTGATGTCAACGGCAAGATTGTGGCCTGAGCCGCCGCCCTGCATATCGGTCGCGATAATTTGAGCAAGGTGTTCCTCCTGCGGCCAGGCATCAAGCAGTTTTATACGGTCAAGCGTCCAGGTGCCTGCGCTTATAATCCCTCTTCTTTTACCACGTTGTTCGTTTGCCAACACTGGGTAAACCGCCTACGTTTTAAGTGCATCCTCGGTAATCGTATTGTCTGCCTTGAGCGTTCGTTTAGGCTTGATCGAAGATTCCGCAAGATGTTCGTGGTAGGCAACCACGGCCTGTTCTGCAGTTTGATTGCCTTCGATAACAGTTCTCATTAGCTTAACCAGTTCTACGGGTGACTCTGCAAGGTTTATTTTACGGCCGAATAATGCCACTCGTGCGCCTGCTTGTTCCGCCTGTTGGGCAAGTTCAAAAGTATCTCGGGTGGTGCCGGCAGAGCCGCCAAGAATACCGACAATTAAATTACCCGGATCATAGGCGCATAGATCTGCCATTGCCCGTTGGCCATTGAATTGCATTTTTAAAAACACTGGTGCATCAACTTGTGTAACGCCTGCCAGCGTTTTTAAAATCATATCGTTGATGTAGTCACCCAATGATGCATTGTTGAGTTTGATGTCAAATGCCGGGTTAAACACTTCCAGAAAATGTTGTATGTCTGTTTCTCTGATCGCTATTCTAAAGTTGCGATAAGTTTCCAGTGTCGTTCGATCTGCTTCCAGGTTATTGCTGAAGGTGATTGAATAGAGCCCCAGCTGACACAATGGAGTTACCTCATTAAGATCAACAGTGGCAAACGGTTTGGACGGACTTTCACGGTAGTTCGAGCCCCGTGCGGACCAGATGTCTGTTGTGTCGTTTAATCTGATGGCGGGGGTGACGTCGGTTTGGTCGAACAGCTTTCTAGCGTGCAGCGCTTCAGCTGATGATGCAGACATTAAAAGGATATCAATAAGTTCACTTTCGGCCATGGCCGTCATATCCGCCAGGTAGTCTTTACGCGTTTTGTAGTGAATGGGATCGCCGTCTGCCTCGGCAGCGGGTGCCGGGCCGGGTGCAGCGATCCCAAATGCCATGTCACCATCTTTAGCATCGGCAATGATGAAATCGGTGGGCTGATAGCGACCGGATTTGATCTTATCAAGTTTGTTTTTGAGCTTCCTGGTAATCATTATTGTTCTTCATTAGCTTTGATTAATCGTACTACATTAGTCAGTACAGGTAGGCATCCTTATTAAACCTAGGCTCTCTCAAAACCGCGAGCAATTTCCCAGTCAGTGACCACGCGATCGAATTCTTCCTGTTCCCACTCGGCTGCGCGGGTGTAGTGGTCTACAACGTCATCGCCGAGCGATTCTCGCAGAAAGGCCGACTGTCTAAGTGATGCCGTGGCTGTTTGAAGTGATCGTGGAATATCACCGGCCTTCGCGTCTTCATAAGCATCTCCTGTGGTAGCCGGCGCGAGTGTCATTCGATCTTCGATTCCCTTAATGCCTGCAGCCAGCATCACCGCCTGGGCAAGGTATGGGTTTAGATCTGAACCACCGATGCGGCATTCGACTCGCACGCCTTTGGTGCCCTCGCCGCAGAGCCTGAAACCTGCGGTACGGTTATCAACTGACCATACAGTTTTGGTGGGTGCAAAAGTGCCTTTTGAAAAGCGTTTGTAGCTGTTCACGTAAGGGGCCAGAAAAACCGTGTAATCCGGTGCAAAGGCAATAAGACCTGCCATGTAGTGAGACATAAGTTCCGACATGCCATGTGTAGCTGACGGATCAAAAAACGCGGGCTCGCCATTTTTCCAGAGTGACTGATGCACGTGGCTTGCAGAGCCGACGCGTTCGTGGTGCCACTTCGGCAGGAACGATGCGGCATGGCCTTGCTGCCATGCGATTTCCTTGATAGCGTGTTTGGCTATCGAGTGATGATCAGCGCAGTCAAGTGCAGCTGAATAATGGATATTCAATTCTTCCTGTCCGGATTCGGCCTCACCTTTTGAATTTTCAATAGGTATGCCCGCCGCGTAGAGATGATTGCGGATCGGGCGCATGATGCCTTCCTCCTTGGTGGTTTGCAGGATGTGGTAATCCTCGTTGTAACCACTGATCGGTTGTAGATCGCGGAAGCCGCCTTTACGAATTTCATCAAAGCTCTTCTCGAACAGAAAGAATTCAAGCTCGGTGGCCATCATGGCTTCATAGCCGAGAGTCTCCAACTTTGCGATCTGTTTTTTTAGAATGGCGCGGGGTGAGTGGGGAATGGGTTCGTGGGTGTGATGATCGAGAATATCGCACAGCACCATTACTGTGCCTTCGAGCCAGGGGGTAGGGCGAAGAGTGGTTAGATCTGGCTTCATGACGTAATCACCGTAGCCCTTGTTCCAGCTGCTCGAGGCATAGCCATCCGGCGTGCCCATCTCAAGATCGGTGGCAAGCAGGTAGTTACAGCAGTGAGTCTCGTTAAATGACGTTTCAACAAAGTTTGCTGCATGAAACCGTTTGCCCATCAGTCGGCCCTGCATGTCTACAAAGCAGACCAGTACCGTATCAATTGAGCCTTCAGTCACGCTGGTTTTCAGATCGTTGAACGTCATCTGCTCGGGCATTGTTATTTCCTTGGGAGACGTAATGTCTCGTTATTACAGAGCCGCACGGGCTTGCGTTAGGCAAACACTATGGGTAGTCTGTTTAGCAGGATAGCAAATCACGTTTCAATCATTCGTTCAAGTGGTTAGTTTTTACAGACTGACGCCTTTGGATTCTGTGATTGAGGAGTGTTGATATTTACGTAGGATTAAAAAGTGGAACTGAATCCCGTGGCATTGGCCCCTGTACAAGGGTGTTATGCCACAAGGAATTCACAGATTGCTTAATTTGTTGGTTTTTTAATAATCGCTCCGTTGCGTTTTAATTTATACCGCGAGCTTATACCGCGAACATAGGGACATAAACGTGCTTATTCGTGCGTGGTTACCACTCTATATTTCTACTTTTTACAGGTATTTTTTAAGTGATATTGGTGTAAAACAGCTTCATTGATCACGAATGGTTACGGCTTATGCTCAATAATTGGCTGGCTCTATTCTCAAGTAATGGTTTTTATTTGCCTGGCTAATTGGCCTTAACAGTTTGCCCAAGGCGTATAGTTAGCCACGTGATCATTCGGCGATTTGCATTACTGTTGTATCACTGACAAAAGTGAAGCACTGACAACAACGAGGAAAACTGCATGAAACCCATCCTACCTGCCATCGTTGCCACTCTGGCTTTGAGTGTGGCAAACCTGGCTTCGGCCGAAACGCTACGTCTGCTGACCTGGGGGTCGTACGCGCCCGACAACATTATAAAAATGTTTGAAGAAAAGTACCCGGACATTGAAGTCGAAGTGACCTTTTCAAACAACGAGGAAATGATTGCCAAGTTGCGTGCAACAGGTGGTGCGGGATTCGATCTGGCACAGCCGAGTCACGATAGAATTTACGCCGCACAGCTTGAATATGACATTTACAAACCGCTTGATCTGTCTAAGATCGATATGTCCAACATGGAAGCCAAGTTGCTAGACGGAGTCAAAGAAAACACCACAATCGACGGCGGGGTCTACGCCGTTCCCCACTGGTGAGGAACGTCAGGACTGATGGCAGACAAATCCAAGGCGCCCGATTTTAGCGGCTGGGATGATCTATGCAACGCCCAATACAAAGGCAAAACCTCCATGCGTTTGAAGCGCACTATATTATTAGGCACGGCTTTCTCTATGGGTGAAGATCCATTTGCCGCCTATAGTGATCTTGATAAGTATCAGGGCATTCTGGATAAGGTGGCTGACAAATTAATTTCATGCAAAGAAAACGTCAAAGCCTATTGGAAAGGTGGTGATGATCTACAGGCGATGATGCTTTCCGGGGAAATTGTTGCCTCTGAAACCTGGGATTCAACAGCCTATAAATTGTTTGCCGAAAACGAGAATATTGTATTTATACCGCCCAGCACTGGTGCACTGGCATGGATAGATACCTTTGCACTGCCTCGCAAAGCCAAAGCTGATGATGCAGCATACAAATGGATTAACTTTGTTATGCAGCCAGAGATGGTAAAACTCATGTCTGCAAGTACCGGGGCTATGGCTGCCGTCAAGGGTGCTAAAGATCTACTGCCTGACGATAAAAAAGCAGCCGTCAATGCAGCTTTTTCGGATGAAGATGTCCAGAACCTGAAGTTCTTTGCCAACATTCCACCGGGTGTTGAAGATATGGAAGGTAAGACGCTTGAGAAAATCAAAGCCGCAACTGGCGGTTAATTAGTATCAGTGAACCTACGATCAGTCATTGATTACTCGATGGCTGATCGTATCCGTATTTCGGTTTTTTACACTGAGCTATTACAAAATCAACCAGAACAATTGCCAATGAATACGAGCACCTCTGTGCCCGATCTGGAGTGTCACCAGATTTCCAAAAACTTTGGAAGCGTGCAAGCGGTGGATCAGGTCTCATTTGATATACCGCCGGGCTCATTCTTTTCAATTCTCGGTCCCTCCGGCTGCGGCAAGACCACGCTGATGAGAATGATTGCGGGGTTTGAATCTCCGGGCAATGGTGATATCCGTATTAAAGGCCAGTCGGTGCTAGGCACCCCTCCGAATAAGCGCAACGTAAAAATGGTGTTTCAGCATCTGGCGCTTTTTCCAATGATGAATGTCTATGACAATATTGCTTACGGTTTGCGATGCAATGGTGTAAAACGCGCTGATATTGATCACAAGGTAGGTGATGTACTTGAACGAGTGGCATTGCCTGATTTAGCAAAGCGGGAAATCCACCAGCTCTCTGGCGGTCAAAAGCAGCGTATTGCCATTGCGCGTTGCATGGTTCTTGACCCTGATGTGCTGCTATTGGATGAGCCGTTAGGCGCTCTCGATTTAAAGTTGCGAGAGGCGATGAAAATTGAGCTTAAATTGCTTCAGCATCAATTTAACACCACATTTGTATATATCACTCATGATCAATCCGAAGCGCTGGTGATGTCTGATCATGTGGCTGTGATGAACGAGGGACGATTCGAACAAATCGGTACGCCGCAAACACTTTATCACAAGCCCGCCACCTCATTCGTTGCGGGCTTTGTCGGTGA
>CALGJU010000251.1 GCA_937928685.1 uncultured Granulosicoccaceae bacterium | reverse complement strand
TTATTAGATTTACGAGTAGGGGGAAGTCCCGTCTATATCAGCAGCCTCCATGTTCTCAATTAATATAGAGGAGCGCAGTCTCAGTCATAACGGCACCCCGATTGATCTATCGCCAAAGCCTTTTCTGATGTTGTTGCACTTTGTGTCTAACCCTAAACAGATACTCACAACGGAAGATATTCTTAAGAGGGTGTGGCCCGATCGTGTGGTCACGCCGGATTCGGTCAAAGACTACGTCGCAGTAATTCGTCGCGCACTAAATGACAGTGCAAATAATCCTGGGTATATAGAGACTGTCAGGGGGCTTGGCTATCGATATATAGGTGATATCACCATTGATGGTGATTCAAATTTTTCTACACAAGCGCTTTTTCGTTCAATACCCGAGGAGCTCACGCCATTTATTGGACGAAGAGAGGAGCTACAATATCTTTCTAACATGTTCGCTAAAAATAACTGTCGATTGTTGTCACTGCAAGGTCCTGGTGGTATCGGTAAAACCAGACTCGCCAATGCTTTATTGAGAGAATTGGCAAAGCAGGGGGTCAAGCAGAACGATCCCAGGTACGATATCATTGCAGCGGTTTCATTGGCGTCAATTCAGCCTCGTGCGGAGCACATTCTGCAAGCCATAGCAGCGGCCATTGAAGTGAGCTTGCATCAGAGGCAATCGAGCGTTGAGCAGATAACAAAGTACCTGACCGGCAGGCGCGCAGTGTTGCTGCTGGACAATGCAGAGCATTTAACTGAACAGCTCAATGTCTGTATCGATCTTCTCCAAAGGTTGCCGTTACTGAAGTTGCTCGTGACGTCTCGAAAACCAACAGGGCTTTATGGCGAATGGAGCTATTTTGTACCAGGATTGTCGCTGGACAAAAGTAAGCTTCATGGTGATGCAGTACAACTTTTGATCTCCTGCGCTGCCCGGGCATTACCCGGTGTTGAAGTAACAGCAGAAGATACACTGGTTATTGTGGAGATATGCTATCGGCTGAACGGAATACCTCTGGCCATTGAGATTTGTGCGCCTTGGGTGCAGAAGATGTCATTTTCCGAGATTCTACATTCAATGAAAAGCGGCATGACTGTGATGGAAGATATAAAACCCATTGCAGGCTATCGCGATACTTCGATAGCACAGATCATGAGCCAGCACTGGCTTGCGTTGAGCGAACAGGAGCGTACCACTTTTGCAGCACTATCGTTGTTCAGTGGTGAATTTAATCTTCAAGCGGCGTTGTTTGTAACAGGGGCTGAGCCAGCTACGTTAAGAGATCTTGAAAATAAATTCATGCTTATCAGACACGCTGACGATCGATTCTCACAGCATCCAGTGATGCGTGAATACGGCCGGAACTGGTTGGTGCAACATGACATAGAGCATCAATACATCTCCAGTTATCTCGAATATTATGTTTCTTTAGCTGAAAACAGCGATAAGAAAATTCTCAGCGGTGAGCAGTTTGTGCTTATTCAAGCCCTTAGTCTTGAGCACCAGAACTTTCGCGCCGCACTACAGATATGCCTTGAAAATGAAGGTCACCCGATTAACGGGCGTGCTACGGGGCTACGCTTAGCCGGTGGCCTGTGTATGTTCTGGTTTCTTGCCAATCACTGGGCAGAAGGCGAAGAGTGGGCGCGTCACTTTATCGCACTCAACAGTGAGAGCAGTCCGTACATTGCTCGCGCTCAACTTACGCAAGGTGGGCTTGCCGCGCTTAATGATAACTTGGCTGTAGCAGACGAGTGTATGTCACAAGCAGTTGATAACGCATTGGTGCATGGGCCTTCCTATCTCTACGGCCGCACATTATCCGGCCTGGGTCTGGTGCGTCGTCTACAAGGGCGGTACGACGAGGCGATATCACTCTGTGAGCAAAGCCTGGTGGTGTTTGCTGATTTGGAAGATGATGGTAGCAGCCTGGTATCGCTTGGTTGCATCGGGCAGGCATATAGCGATATGGGGGAATTTCAAATGGCAGTGGAAACATTCACTCAAAGCGTCAAATTAAGCCTATTGGTTGGTTATACTTTCAATCTGCCACATGCAGTGGTAAATCTGGCTCGATCACATCTGGCGCTGGGTCAGAACGAACTGACTCAAGGATACTTGCAAAAATATATGCCAATGCTTAACAAAATGGGTTTTCTGCTCTACATTGCTCAGGCATTAAATGTGAACGGCTGGCTGAATATTTCTGAGAATAAACCAGGCAAAGCACAACAGTGTTTTGCAAGTGCTGCTGAGCAGTATCTTACGTTGGGTGATCGTACAGGGTTGGCTGAGTCACTCGAAGGTATTGCCGCTGCGAGTTGTGGAAGCGGGGACTATCAAGGTGCTCAAAAATACCTTTCTGCTGCCTATCATCAAAGTGAAGGTTTATCATACGACACGCCGATAGGATATCGTCAGTTAATGGCCGGTGTTAAACGAGAGTTACAGAATAATTTGTCACCAGAGCAGATAGTACTATCGAAACGAATCGGGCAATCAGTATCACCTGCATTACTGCTTTCTGCATTGGGTAATTAACTATCTCATTCCCCAACGCCAAAATACACCTGAATGCTACGGAGTGGAATTTTTGGACGAAGCAGACTCTCACACGGAGCAAATGCAAGCGTTGGCTGCTCCGCCGGACGTTTGTCTTTAGGATGTGGGTGTCCTAACACAAAACACAAGTTAGATTGTCAACCGGCTCAGAATTACAGGTACCATTACCCAATACTTGAAACGGATGTGTTTTGTTGGAAGGCAATGTATACAGAGTGCTAGTGGCCTTGATCGCGTTGGTATTGTCCACGGGATGTACCGACAGCCAAACAGAGACAGCCGCTGCACCAGGCACAGTGGTTGGCCTACAGGCAAATTTGATAGACACCGATGAATTTCCTGGCAATCTGCACCTCGTCACTGACGTTATCCTCACCGCCGGACAATCGAATGCTTTGGCCGATGGTACGCGGTTTGAGCCTGACATCTATCCGCAAGATGATCGTATTGATGCCCGTATTCTTGTCTGGACACAATACGAGGGCTGGAAAGTCGCCAATCCGCTCAACCAGATTTGGGAATATGACCGGTATCCAGCGCGCCTTTGGGATCCAGTAAACTCAAACAACTCGCCGGGGTACCAAATTGCACGGGCGATTGTCGATGCAGATCCCTCCAGAGTGGTTGCATTTATACCGACCTCAACCCCGAGTCAGTCTATACGCTATTGGCGCTTTGGCGAAGCACCGTACAACACTATAAAAAGACGAGTCGAAAGTGCCTTAAATGACCTTCCATCCAAATCCAATGTCGACCTTATATGGTGGATGCAGGGTGAATCAGATGCTAATGCTGATGATTTCTATCGGCGCGAATTAACCGCGCTTATTAGTAGCTGGCGCACAGAGCCCTGGGGCGCCGAAAAATACTTTATTGCGAACGAGACGGTAGGCTTTGAAGTCAATCGGATCTTCCGTGAGTTGCGTACTGATGGTGACCCATATACCAACTATAGTGAAGCGACCGATCTACCTACCAGGCATCCGGGTGGTGATCATTTCAACTCTACTGCGTATCGAATAATCGGTAATCGCGTGCAGCAGATTTATTTTGATATGCGCAGTGCTAACGGCAATAACCGGTAAACTGCTTTCAAAAACATTGAACGAAAAAAGCAAAGTCAACTATTTCACACGCACGCTAAAAAATAGGACCCCGAACACATGAGTGGCGATTCAGTATTGAACTAAAAAGTTGCGTTTGCCTCTTTACGTTGCCTGCCACGGTTGGCTCTCCGTTTAATATTACTTGAAATACCGACGGTGATAACCTTTAATGAAGGTAGCTTATCTCGATAGAAAAGACCGCCACTGCATGAATATATATTCGTGGTTTCAAGAGCAACTCAACAAGCCGCCACCGTTTCTTGAGCAAGAGCAGTTTGAAAAAGTGATGCTCGATTGTGTGGAGCCAGGTGTTGGCTATACAGTTTTTTTCCTTATCGGCTGTGCGGCCGTTTTTGGGTATGTCCCGAGTGTGTATCTGGGCGTCTGTGGTTGTATGGTGGTTTCAGAAGCCGTAATCAAAATAAATTTAGTCAAAAAATTTGAAAAACAAAACTCTGTCGAACGTGCCAATCCAACCTGGCGGAGAATCATCTGGTCAGGAGCATTTTATTCCGGAGTGTTTTTTGGCTTGTTATCGCTGGTCTTACTCTTGCCGCTGCCTCAGGAAAACCTGTTACTACTGGCATTTGCTTATCTGGGAATTTATGTTTGCTCCTGTTGGTTAGGTAGCGCTTATTGGCCGGTACTTGTTTGTAAACTCATTCCGCTGACGTTGCCATTGATTATCGCATTTGTTTGGCTCGCCACACCAATGTCTCTATTGATTGCAATCGCGTTGTTGTTTGTGACTGGTATAAGCTTATTCTATGTCAGAAGCATTGTTCGACAACACTCGCAGCTTGTCAGTGCGCGGCAGCACGTCGAAGAAATATCAGAAAATCTAAAAATGGAAAAGCTTGCGGCAGAGCAGTTAGTAGTTAGCAAAAACCGGTTTATCGCATCGGCCAGTCACGACTTACGGCAACCATTACACGCTTTAGGGCTATTCCATTCGGCCATTCGAGCTAGTCTGAAAGATGACAAAATCCACGCGCTGATGGACTCTGTAGATAAATCAACGGCAGCATTGAACAACCTGTTTGAGGGCTTGCTTGACGTATCCCGCTTAGACTCCGGTGCGGTTGAGGCGGTATATGAGCACTTCGAATTCGACTTATTCGCTATATCAATAGGGGATGAGTTCTCTCAATTGGCACAATCAAAGGGCTTGCAACTGGATATCAAGTGCGAGCCCTGCGTCGTGTTTTCAGATAGATTGCTTATAGAGCAAGTGTTGCGGAATCTCTTAAGCAACGCTATTAAGTTCACTGAAGTCGGAAGCATTGTGCTCAGCGCTCAATATAATAAAACAGGTGTTTCTGTGAGTGTTTCAGACACAGGATCTGGCATACCTGAAAACGAAATAGAGCATGTTTTTGACGAATTTTACCAGGCAGAACGTTCGGAGCACCATGTTGAGCGGGGCTTTGGACTTGGATTGGCAATAGTACGCCGGATTAGCCAGCTGCTCGATATGTCACTGAGTGTCAACACCAATGAAGACCAAGGTGTATGTATCACGTTTGAGCTGCCTCCAGGAGATCAGAAGCAAGTACGACACAGACCAATGCCAATACCAGTGAGTGCCAGCCCCTTGAACATAAGCGTGATGGTAATCGATGACAACATTGGTATTGTCGATGGAATGAAATCTCTGCTTATAGACTGGGGGGTTACTTGTCTTGCAGCAAATTCCAGCGAAGCGGCAATTCAGATATTGCAGGAAACTTCGTTCATACCCGAT
>CALGJU010000250.1 GCA_937928685.1 uncultured Granulosicoccaceae bacterium | reverse complement strand
CCATTGACCCCCTATTCCACAGGAGATTAAGGAATTGCCAAGAAGGTCCGCTATGACTCTAAGGACGTTTCGTGTTTCGTGAATTCGGCACGCCGTTCGTAATTATGGGTGGGAGAATCCAATGACACTGACTGCGAAATTGAAAAAAAGTGCACTGCTTATTGCAGCGAGCACCACACTGATAGCATGTGATGCGTTACAAATCACCGGGGGTCCGCTTGACCTCGACATTGGCGCAGCTCAAGCAAACAATTTATTAGACCGTGGCGGATTTGACGGTGGATTTGGCGCATGGCGCGCGTGTAGTGATCCATCCACAGTCACGCTGAGCACAAACGACATTAATACTGTCAGCTCTGCACAGTTGTCAGCCAACGGTTGTATTTATCAGGCCGTACCCGCTGCACCGAATGACTTTATGATTGCCAGCTGCAGCGCTCGCAAAGCAACGAACAACTGGGCAAGCATGACGTTTGGTTACCTTGATAAAGATCATCAACCATTAAAGACTATTGAAGCACCAATTCCCGATACAAACTTCACCACCATATCAGCCAGGCTTCGCGCTCCAGCTGACACTGCCTATGCAGAGGTACTCATTTATGCAGAAGATGGTGCTGTCATCGATGACTGTGAGTTGGTCAACATGCAAGAAGGTGCGCCGGCAGAGTTACTTATCAATGCCTGGTTTGAAGAAGGACTAAACGGTTGGCAAGCATGCCCCCGAGGCTCTGTGACTGTAGATAATGATGTCGCGAATCTCAATGAAAGCTGCCTCAGTCAGAAGTTCACGGCGTATGAGGGCGCAGAACTCACCGTAAGTTGTAACGGTGTAAAGCTGGACGATAGTCACACAGCATTGGCACTGGGCTTCCTCGATGCAACAACGCAAGCGATTGAGATGATCGAAGTACCAATAACCAGAGAAGAAGGTGTGTACCCCTCTGTGACGCTCACCGCACCGGCATCTACCAGTTACGCACAGGTTATGCTGTACACAGAAGGTGAAGCGAATATAAGAAGCTGCTCGCTGACCCAGCCAGAAGAAAGCTAATCTACCGGACCTCTACGGGACTCTATAGCCACTGGAATGACAGTGGCATCAGACCGTAGTTAGATCACAAAAGAAGCTGCCGCTCTCATTGACCGGCAGCTTCTTTTTTTGCAAGTGTTGATTCACGATGCGCTATGTAGCTTGTCGACAACACCAGTATCGCACCACCAAGTATCACATAAATATCTATCACATCGCCAAACAGTATGACGCCCAGCAGCGTTGCCCAGATCAATTGCAAATAGGTCATTGGCTGCAGCACAGCAAGTGGCGCGCATCTAAAAGCGTGCGTCAGTGTAAAATGACCCAGTGTCGCAAACGCCGCCGTCAATAACAGGAGTAACCACTCCCTTGGCAAGACACTGACCCAGTTCATCGCGGCTGGAATAAACAACGTTATTGTGCAAACCAGTGAAAGCACTGCAACGATGACTTTATTACTGTCAGTCTCGGTGAGTTTCTTTGTGAGAATAAAAGACGCTGCAAATAGCGGTGTGGTGCCGAGTTGAGCCAACTGCCCGATGGATAACTCCTGAAACCCGGGTCGCAAAATCACCAACACACCAAAAAAGCCAATAACAACCGCCATCAGCCTGCGGGCGTGCAAGCGCTCACCCAAAAAGATAGCAGCCGCAATCGTGACCACTACCGGCGTGAGATATCCCAGTGCCGTGACTTCCGCCATGGGAATTCTCGCCATCGCAAAAAACCATAGAATCACAGCGAGCGCATGGGCTACCCCTCGGGCAATCATTATTCCCACCGCATTTACACGCAGTTCTTTCGTGCCAATACGATAGAAAACCGTCACCAGCATTAGCGTGCCGAACAAATATCGAATGAATGCTGCCTGTGAGGCCGGCAATCGCGTACCGACCCATCGCACCAACACTGCCACGCAAACAAAGCACAGTCCCGACGCAACCATAAGCAGCAAACCACGCGTGATGGCTGACCGGGGAATGAAATGAACGGTCAACTACTGGTCACAGAGTCAACGACAGCAAAATAAATTAGCAAGTGTGGATTCAACGAGTTAGAGGATGGGCGATCTTGCAGCAGTTCATGTTAGCACCGGGCGCGCGCTCGTACTTTGAAATGTCATGAATTGATAACGTATGGCAAAAGGGTTTGATTTTTGCTGTTATGTCATGACAATATACGTAAGAGACGCTATAATAAATTCTGATTAGATTTCGGTCGATCCCTGTCGCGCCCACAAGACGCGCGACGGACTACCGACGTTGAATGTAACAATGTTGATACAAACAGTAACTGAAAATCGACAGCGTGTCAGGACAAAGATGACGAGTCATTAATCATTAACGTAGCGACACAGTTTTGGACGAATTTATTATCGTTATCAGCTATCTAACAGTCCAAACGCAAGTAACATTCACCACCAGTTAAAACCGCTCTAACAACAGGATTCACACATGCTTAGATTGATCACTGCCGCCACCGCGCTGACAGTACTTGTCGCCTGCGATAGTGAGGGAATTGATCGTACGTCTACAGGTCAGCCTTCGGCGCCAACGACGACACAACCAATTCAATCAACCAACGGATCAGTTACCCAGAACGATGGTACTAACGGCGCGACCAATGGCAATGGCTCCAGCGTTTCCGGCTCAAACAATGGCACTGCTGGCAATGGCACTGGCACTGGCAACGTCACCATAGTTTCCGATGGCTCCACGGCCGATGGTGGAACCAGCACTAGTGGAAGCGCCACCGGCGGCGACAACAGCATAAATTTAACAGGTGGCAGCGGCTCTAGTGACGGCGGCGAGAACAGCATCAACTTGACAGGTGGTAGCGGCTCCAGTGATGGTGGCCAGAGTACTGCAGGCGAAGATACCTCCAGCCAACTATTAAATGATCAAGCACCCCCTGCAGTTGATGCCTCCCTGGATTTGGCACCACCTGCAAGCGGCACAACCTACGTAAGTACCATGAGCCCGATCACATCGGATAACGGCCCCTTGTGCATCGGCCCGGTGAGAGACGAAAACAACAACGTGATGTACAACGAACGTGGTAACTGCCCACTGGTTCAATTTCACGGCAATCTGGCTTTCGGTGATTTCATCCTTGCGACCAACGCATGGAACTTCTGTGCATCTACTTTTGACGAATGGGAACAGTGTGTCTCCGTTAATGAGTCAGCTGGTTCAGTTAAGCCTCGCTGGGACTACGACTGGGGCGAAGAAAATCAGGTAAACGGACAAGTTTGGTTAGTGAAGTCCTACCCTGAGATCATCTACGGCATCAAGTCGCCGGGTGAATTCTCCGGCAGCACACTTGCAGAAACACCTGCTGAAACCGGTCTGCCGGCAAAAGTGGCAGATATGCCTTTCTATAAAATTGATTATGCGTTCTCAAGTGAAGAATACCCCACTCGCGGTAAAGACTTGAACGGTCAGCGTATCAATGGTGAGCGCAACATCGCAGTAGAAGCTTTCTTTCATGAGTTAGCTGGCGAATGTGAAGTCGGCAGCCTGATCAGAAACGGCACCTCAAGTAATCAGCGTTTTGAAATTATGGTATGGCTTGACGCCGGTGCAGAACGCCTGCCCGCAGCGCCTAGTGATTTTGTCACCACCCAGACACTTGATGGCATTCAGTATGATATCTACACCAAGCCATCAGACCCTGAGTACATTGCATTCGTTTCAAAGACACCAACGTCAAGCGGAAGCATCAACTGGAGCACATTCGTTGAGTGGACTCGTAAAAACAGTCATAGAGTGAATGAAGTGTTTGGCCGTGGCTTTAACACCGTTCAACTACAAGATGACTGGTGTATGGCGAATATTCTGCTCGGTACAGAAATCTGGTGGGGTAAAGGTTACTTCCAGGCTGATGAGTGGACTATCAGTCGTACAGTTCGTTAAAACGAACTGGTAACGGGTAGAACTGGAAGCCGGCTATACGCCGGCTTTTTTTTGGGATTGGTAACAGAGGTGTAGATCAAGGTAGTTTGACTGCGGTGCTTACCACTCGCTCACGCGTCGGGTTTCATTGACGTGGGGCTGTCACTCGCTCACGCGTCGGGCTTCCTTGATGTGTGGGCTGTCCACTCGCTTACGCGTCGGGTTTCATTGACGTGTGGACTGTCCACTCGCTTACGCGTCGGGTTTCCTTGACGTGGGGGCTGTCCACTCACTCACGCGTCGGGTTTCCTTGATGTGTGGGCTGTCCACTCGCTCACGCGTCGGGTTTCATTGATGTGTGGCTGTCCACTCGCTCACGCGTCGGGCTTCCTTGATGTGTGGACTGTCCACTCGCTCACGCGTCGGGCTTCCTTGACGTGTGGACTGCTGCAATACTCGCCTTTTCAACAGCTAAAAACGGAGGCATAAAAAAGCCGACATCAAAGCCGGCTCTTTACTGGCAGTGCCTGCAAATGAGGCGTTAACCTTCACCACCGGGCTTATCAGAAAAGTACTGCTTCTTATCAGCAACCTCTTTCCATTCTTCAGCGTCTTCTGGCACTTTGCCAATTTCAGTGATATTGGGCCAGATTTCTGCGTACTTGGCATTCAGATCCAGCCAGAACTCTAAGCCGTCACCGGTATCATCTACGATCGCCTCAACCGGACACTCTGGCTCACAGACCCCACAATCAATACATTCATCCGGGTGAATGACGAGCATATTCTCGCCTTCGTAAAAGCAATCAACAGGACAGACCTCTACGCAATCCATATGTTTGCACTTGATGCATTCTTCTTTCACTACGTAGGTCAAAACGTGTCCCTCTAAATTGGGGTTTATGATGATCGCAGGTCGCATGGTTACGACACTGTGGGATGGGGTACATCTGTTAGTATACTGTCGATTAGCAACGAACACCACGGAGCCGCTTTATGCCACCAGCCGCCGCACTGGATCACCTCACCGTTCTGGATCTCACACGGATTCTGGCGGGGCCGTGGGCATCGCAGACGCTTGCTGACCTGGGCGCTGATGTGATCAAAGTTGAGCAACCGAAAACCGGTGACGATACCCGCGCCTGGGGCCCACCGTTTGTTCAAGACAAACAGCCTCCTGAAGGTGTATCTGCGTACTTTTGCAGTGCAAATCGCAACAAAAAATCGCTTGCGCTTGACTTCGCTTCCGAGCGTGGCAGTGAGATTTTACAACAACTTATTTCTCAATCTGATGTTCTTATTGAAAACTACAAGGTCGGCGGCCTGAAAAAATACGGCCTTGACTATGAAACACTGAAAAAACAACATCCGAAACTGATCTATTGCTCGATCACAGGTTTTGGACAAACCGGCCCTTACGCACACCGTGCCGGATACGACTTTATTATTCAGGCCATGAGCGGTCTGATGAGTGTCACCGGTCAACCAGCAGGGACTGCCGGTGATGAACCAATGAAAATTGGCGTCGCGCTGACCGACATCATGACAGGCCTGTACGCCAGCACAGCCATACTCGCGGCAGTGGCGCACCGTGACAAAACCGGTATTGGCCAACACATCGATATGAGCCTGATGGATGTGTCTGTGGCCGCCATGGCCAATCAGGCAATGAACTTTCTGGTCAGCGGTACCTCACCTGTTCGCATGGGGAATGCGCATCCGAACATTGTGCCCTACCAGGTCTTCCCGACTGCAGATGGCCATCTGATCATCGCTGTGGGGAACGACAGACAGTTTCAGAGCCTGGTAACAGTGCTGGGCAATTCGTCACTTGCCGATGATAAACGCTATCGCAACAACAGCAGTCGCGTCGCCCATCGAGATGAGCTCATTCCGATATTAAGCGCCCTGACCACAACACAAACCACCGCGCACTGGGCCCAGGCGCTTGATGAAGCTCAAGTACCCTACGGACCCATCAACGATACCGAGGCGGTGTTTAATGACCCACAAGTTGAGGCACGAGAACTGGCCATCGAATTGCAGCATCCCGAGCGTGGCACCGTACCGGGGGTAGCCTGCCCTATCCGCCTTTCTGAAACTCCTGCACAGTATAACAACGCTCCCCCTTCGCTCGGTGAAAATACCATAGAGATATTACAAAAACGCCTAAGCTTAACGACCGAAGAGTGCGAAGCGCTAGTTCGTGATGGAATTTGCAGCTCGGGATATGCCAGCGCATAACATAACAGGTACCGAGCGCTACGCCGTTGATTCGCGACGCTACAGTAATTCGCCGCCGAGATAACTACTGTTAGCTAAACAGGCTCCACATCGCCGGAAGGTATCATGAGCACCATCTATTTCATTACCCACCCTGATGTACATATAGATCCAAACCTCCCCGTCACTGATTGGTCGCTTTCTGATTCTGGTACCAGGCGAATGCACACTATGCTGAATCTTGACTGGGTAAAATCAATTCAGCGCATCTACTGTAGCTCTGAAAAAAAAGCGATTGATGGAGCACAGGTGTTAAGTGACTATCTTACACTGCCGTTTCATACCGTTCATGAACTCGGTGAAAATGATCGTAGCTCAACAGGATATCTCCCGCTGCAGGAATTCGAGCTTGTCGCCGACCAGTTCTTTGCGCAGCCGTCACTATCTGTTCGCGGCTGGGAAACAGCGCACGCGGCCCAATCCAGAATCGTCAAAGCGATTCAACAAATTATCGATACTGAAAGCGGAAACAGATCCATTGCAATTATTTCACACGGCGCAGTGGGAGCGCTGCTGCTCTGTCATTTACATCACTGGAGCATTGCAAGAGAACATGATCAGCCAGGCAATGGTGGCGGCAATTACTTTTCGTTTGAAAGCGATACGCTTAAGATAAATCATAATTGGTTGGCGATTGACCCTTGATCGGCTAACCGCAGTGAAAAACAAGTGCCAGGGCATCTGCCAACACGAAAGGTTTTTCACGGTAATGAATGGGAAATTTGATTGCGAGAATAGGAAATACATCCGTTTCTCGTGCATTTACAATGTTGTGTCTATATTCCTAACAGCATCAAATAAGTGCCGCAATAGCATTCCCCAACGATCTTTCTATTTTTAATTTCAATAACGATCGCCTCGTGCCATACACGGGTGCCGACTATATTGACTCACACCAGTGCAAAATCAGCACAACCGAATTGCGTGTTTACACCGAAAAATGCTGATCACTTCGATATGATGGTGGTTCGTTTAACACAACTCGCTTGTTCAGCTCTTACCTCATTCCGGAATTGTTATCAAAATACATTACTGCGCAATATTGTTGACATCCGGAATGCCCAGTTGTAGCTTGACTGGGCCAGAGTAGGAAATGGTAAGGAACGCTTCACAACGTTACTACAAACCGCAATAGGAAAAGAAACATGAAATTGCTAATCCGGTCGGCACTCGTCGCCGCACTAAGCGTTGGGCTAATATCCCCGTCGCTTGCAGAAAATAAACTTCTAAAGATAGGATTTGTCGGCGTTACTAGTGGCCCGGCCGCTTCCTGGGGAATATCAAACCAACGATCAATGGAAACACGCGCAGCCTGGCTCAATGAAACCGGCGGCGTAAAAATAGGTGAGGACACCTATGACGTAGAGATTGTATCGTTCGATGATCAAAAAGATCCAAAACGTGCTATCGCAGGCATGGAAAAAATGGCCCAGGAAGGCATCCACTACGTAGTTGGACCGAATGTTGACGATGGCGCCGCCGCGGTAAGACCGGTGGCAGAAAAGAACGGCATCATGTATTTCCCTTACGCTTTCCCGAAAGAACTCTACATGGCTCCTGCTTCAAACGCAGTGCTTGGTATGGTGGCGAACTATCAGTCTGGTCCGGCAATCTACAAATACCTGATGGAAAACAAGGGCGTTAAAAAAGTGGCTTTTATCGCCGCCAATGAATCAGACCCGTTAAGCCAGCGAGACGGTGGCGTAGCGGCAGCAACCGCACTTGGCCTTGAAGTGGTTGCCGATAAAAACACTTATCAAAATGATACCCGTGACTTTGTCCCGGTACTGACACCGGTATTGCGCACCAAGCCTGACTTGTTGGTACTGTCAGGCGTGGCTCCAGGTAACGCGCCATTGCTTATTCGCGCTGCTCGGGAATTGGGTTATCAGGGTTTCATCTCTACCGAAACAGCACAGGACGCACAGGTACTACAGGAAGGTGCGGGCGAATTAGCAAACGGCTTTATTTCAGTAGGTGGTGCATCTACCCCTGAAATTCGCACTGAAGCTATGGAAGAATTCATTGAGCGCTATACAGCCATGTTTGGTGAATACAATGATGAGTCAAACACTAAAGTCTACGCACTTGAGTATATTCTTGAAACCATGAAAGCAAACCCTGCGTCAATGGCAAGCGTTGAAGAGTTCCAGAAAACTATGGATACGTTTGAAGCGCCCAACATTTATATGAAAGGTGATGCAATGCTTAAATATGTTGGCATGACTTCATTCGGCCAGAAAAGGCAGGTATCTGTACCTATGGTAGTCAATGAGTATGTAGACGGTGAATTCAAAACCCTGTTTATTGCAGAGGTTGACTAGCTTGTTTAGTGGTTAGGTAAATCTGGACACATCAAGGGTCTGTGAATACAGGCCCTTGTTGTTTGAATGTGAGGGAACTGGGAAGTGGTTGGCCTATGCTGACACACGTCGCAGACAAATAATGCTGTCGATACCGGCACACTAAAAAGACAATAATAATGGAACAGGTTATCGCCAACGGCCTCTACCTGGGCGCTCAATATGCATTGATCGCACTGGGGCTGACACTGATATTTGCACTGATGAATGTGCTTAATTTTGCCCACGGCCAGATGTACGTGCTGGGTGGATTTGTTACTTACGTCATATACGGGCAACTGGGCTTGCCATTTGTAGTCGCATTGATCGCCTCGGCTATCACCCTTGCCGCTGTCGGTGCATTGATTGAAATATATCTTTTTCGACCCGTCATAAGAAAAAGCCATCGCGAAGAAAGCACCATGTTACTCGCGGCCGCCATCGCATTTTTTCTTGATGCCGTCATTCTTCTATTATTCGGTGAAAAACAACGCGGCGTTCCAAAAATCCTGGATGGTGTGTTGAACTGGGACTTTCGCATCATCATGCCCTACGACCGTATTGCGATTGGCGTGCTCGCCATACTTATTATTGCTGCTTTCATTTTATATATGCAGTACAGCAAAACAGGCAGAGCAATGCGTGCGCTGGCACAGGATCGCGTTGCAGCACAGCTGATGGGTGTACAGGTTGATCGATATTCAATGATCGGTTTTGCCATCGGCGCCATGTTGGCCGGCGTCGTCGGTGGACTCCTGGTGACTATCACCGGGGTCAATTCCGGCATTGGTGGACCGATCTCAATCAAAGCGTTCATGATGGTGATGATCGGCGGTGCTGGCGTGGTATCAGGGGCGATTGCCGGTGGCTTTATTCTCGGTATGGCTGAATCGGTCGGGCTGACTGTGTTCAGTGGCTACGGAGACGTCACCTACCTGATCATCTTTGCGTCCTTAATGGTCTTTCTCGCAATCCGACCACAAGGACTGATGGGAAAACCATGGGGATAGAACACAACTCAAACGGGGGTAGCAAGGCGAAGCCTGCTGGCAGCTCACTGGCGGCAACATCACTCAAGATCGTCGGCGCACTGCTGTTCGCAGCCTTTGTATTGATCGTCGTGCCGATGTTAATCAACGGCGCAGAAAGATGGGATCTCTACTACACACTGACGTCAGTGGCGTTACTCAGTATCGCCAGTGCTGGTGTGTGGCTGACTTTCTATATCGGCCGTATTAATATCGGGCAAGCCGCCTACGCATTAATCGGCGGCTATGTCAGTGCCATATTGGTCGTTGACTACGGTGTGTCCTTTTGGTGGACATTGCCATTGGCCGGGCTCACCTGTGCTGCCATCAGTATATTCGTAGGCTTGCCCATACTGCGATTGCGCGGTGTCTATTTTGCTATGGTGACACTGGTATTCACCGAAGTCGCTAAGATGGCAGCACTCGCGCTACCTATAACACACGGTGCAAGCGGCATTGCTAACATCCCGCTACCGGGTGCGTTGGAAATATTCGGCCTCACGCTTATTCCTGACTTCAACACACTTGAGAATTCACGCTACGCATTTTATATATTGTCCGTGACGCTGATGCTGTTGTGTTACTTCATGATGTACAGACTGGTCAATTCACGCATGGGACGGTTGTGTTATTCACTGCAACAAAACGAAGAACTGGCATCATCCATCGGTGTGAACATCACCTACCTTCGCCTTGTCGCTTATGCCATCTCCTCTTTTCTCGGCGGTATTGGCGGTGCTATTTTCGCGGCGATTTCTCAATCGGTCTATCCATCAAGCTTTGCCGTCGCAGACTCAATTAATTTTATGCTTAATTGCTTTCTCGGAGGCCTGGGCTACGTACTCGGTCCAATGTTAGGTACGTTCGTTTTGTACTTCGGATGGGACTGGTTATTTCAGACCGGTAAATACCAGTTACTGATATTTTCAAGCGTATTGATAGCACTAATGCTTATTCTGCCTAACGGCCTACTCAGCATTCGCTTATGGGGTAAGAAGTCGTGAGTGATATTCTCAGCATCGAGAATCTGACTCGTCGATTCGGTGGTTTATACGCTGTTAATGACGTGAGCTTTACAGTTAAAGAAAATGAGATTCTCTCTGTCATTGGCCCAAACGGGGCCGGAAAGTCCACTCTGTTTAAACTGATTTCCTCTTTCCTGAAACCCACTTCCGGCCGGGTCATGCTGCAGGGGGAGAAAATATCCGGCCTGGCACCTCACATTGTTGCGCGCAAAGGCGTGGTCAGAACCTTTCAGGAAACCACGATCTTTCGCAACATGACCGTCAGAGAGAACGTCATTATCGCCCACCACCTGCAATCTGAAGCAAGCTTGTTCGGTTACTTTGCAGGGTCGGCCAACGCCCGCCGTGACGTGCAAAAGTTCGGACAATCCGCCGATGAAATTCTCACCCTGCTGAACCTTGAATCCGTGGCATACGAGATGGCCAGCAACCTGCCACACGGAAGCTTGCGGGCACTCGGTATTGCCATTGGTTTGGCTACTAACGCACGTGTGTTGCTACTAGACGAGCCCTTTGCCGGTATGAATCACGAAGAGACTATGCGTACTGTAAATATGGTTCAAGGTGTCAGAGACCGCGGTGTTACTGTTCTATTGGTGGAACACGATATGGCGGCCGTGATGAAAATTTCGGACCGCATTGTGGTGTTGAACTTCGGTGAGAAGATCGCTGAAGGCACTGCCACAGAAATTCAAAACGACGAACGCGTTATTGAAGCGTATCTGGGAATCGAAGATGAATCTATCGGATTGTAAGATGAGCTTTACACTGGACATTCACATTGGATAGCCTCCTCAATTTTTCAAATGCCGAACTGCACTACGACCACGTGCATGCCTTGCGCGGCGTATCATTAAATATAAATGAAGGTGAGACTGTCGCCCTGATAGGCGCAAACGGTGCGGGTAAAACATCAATCCTGCGCGCTATAACAGGCTTGCACCCGATCTCTTCCGGACAAGTCCACTACAAAGGCGAGCGTATAGATGGCATGCCACCTCATAAGCTTGTCGAGATGGGTATTGCAATGGTGCCTGAAGGCAGGCGTGTGTTTCCGTTTATGAGCGTGAAAGACAATTTACTTATGGGTGCGTTCTCCCGTAGTGATTCAAAACAAGAAGTTAAAGCCACCCTGGACAGCGTTCTCACCCGCTTCCCGCGCCTTAAAGAACGTTACAAACAAGCTGCCGGCACACTAAGCGGTGGCGAGCAACAAATGATGGTGATCGGCCGTGCGCTGATGGCAAAACCCACTCTGCTGTTGTTGGACGAACCCTCACTGGGCATCGCACCGAAACTGGTTCAAGACATTGCAAGGTCAATTGTTGCTATTAATCGCGATGAAAAAGTCAGTGTGTTGCTGGTTGAACAAAATTCACGCATGGCACTGAGAATCTCCCACAGAGCCTACGCGATGACCACCGGAGAAGTCGTACTACAAGGCGACTCGAAAGATCTATTGCAGGATGACAGAGTCAAAGCGCTCTATCTCGGTGGAGAAATATAATGCACCTGCTGGTGATTAATCCGAATACCACCGCAAGTATGACGGCTAAAATAGAACAGACTGCCAAGTCTGTTGCAGCGCCGGACACCACTATAATCGCAGTACAACCGGACATGGGCCCGGCAACCATCGAAGGTTACTACGATGAAGCGTTTTGCGTTCCGGGCTTAATCGGTGAAATTCTTAACCATAAAAACGCAGATGCCATTGTATTGGCCTGCTTTGATGACACCGGGCTTGACGCTGCACGCTGCGCTGTCGATGTGCCGGTCATCGGTATTGGCGAGGCGGCCTATCATTTTGCAAGCATGGTAGGCAATAAGTTCGGCGTTGTCACCACGCTTTCGCGATCAGTACCTGCGCTTGAACACAACCTGATGAAATACGGTTTGTCTGCCAGATGCACTGGCGTTCGTGCCTCTGATATCCCTGTACTTGATTTAGAAAAAGAAGGCAGTGATGCAAGAAATCGAATTTCAGCCGAAATAAAACACTCAATAGAAATCGATAAAAGTGAGGCAATCGTGCTG
>CALGJU010000249.1 GCA_937928685.1 uncultured Granulosicoccaceae bacterium | reverse complement strand
AGGCGAGCGCAGTCACCCTTTTGGCAAGTTGCTTGGTCTGGATCGGGCGGGTCAACCACTTTTCACAAGTGACTATGCGTGTTTTGAAAACTTTCTTAAAGCCGGGCTGGTCAATGGTGTGAACCGGCCTAGTAAAGATGCGGCAGTCAATTCATTGTTTGAGTTAACTGTCACCGATTTCCTTGAAGCACGCTATAAATTTAAGTTCGGCAGCCCGGTATTGCCAGATCAAAAAACAATTGAGCGTGCAGCAACACAAGCGAGTTTTACCCATAATGGGCGTGCAGAAACACTTGTACCATTTACGCTCACTGAGCTTCAAGAAGGCACTGCAAACAATGCAGTTGAGAAACAGCTTGGCAAAAGTAATCATGCATTGGCTCAGCAAATGAAAGGCATGACAGGTTTTCTCAGGTACGAGCAATTTGCCTGTCTGCTTGAATACGTGGAAGGTTGAAGACATTTATGCAGACTTCATTTCTCAAAGCGCTGCGTGTGACTTTTCTATTGCCACTTATGCTTGCAACGGTAATTGCTTCCGGTAACGTAGAGTCGCAATCAACCGGCAGCGACAATAGTGACGCTGTGCATTGGGCGTGGGGCATACCAGATGATCAGTGGCACGGTGAGTTAAAAACACTGGTTCTGGCGTTGGCGAACAATGAGCTACAACCTGCCACTGAACTGCTAACCGAGTGGCTCGACGTGAACGCCGATGAAGCTTTGCTCTCACTGCCTTTGCTGGAACAATTTTTTTTCGATAACCCGGATCATGATTTGGCGTTTGTCTACGTTGAGTCTTTAAATGCACTTTCACTAAGCGAACGCATGTACCAACTGGCGCTATTAAACTTCGGCAATTTGGCAGTGGCCGAAGTCGGGCATGCTACCTTGGTACAGGCTTGGAAAAATGCACCACAGGACGTGGCCGACTGGTTAGACGATACCCCATCCTTTACCGACTATTCCGTGCTAGACAAGTTTGCCGCTTGGCTGAAGACAGATGGCGAAGCCGATGCCCTCGCAAAAGTCGTATTTCCACTGTCATCTGACAATCTGAAGAAATCACGCTACCTTCAAGACGGCATTACCCACTGGGTGCGAACCGAACCCGATGCCGCCATCGCTCACTTTGATGGTGTAGCAGCTACACTCACCACCGAAGCCACGCAGTGGGACGCGAGCTTTGCAATGATTGCCACAACAATTGCCGAGCAACAAGCCCGACAGGGTAAACTCGAAAACGCCCTGGACTGGGTATTGCGAATTATAAATCCCTTTGATGCAGACAACGCCAAATTCTATGTGGCGCAGGCCATTACTACTTCCGAAGACGCAGCGTTCATGAGTCAATGGCTAGAGAAACACGTTGTTGCTGAGGATTACCTACTTGACGACATCAACACTTACCTATCAACACTTACAGAATGATACCCAACACTTACTACTATAAGTGAAGCCTGCACAGATGATAGAGGTCAACAACATTCATAAACACTATGGACGCAACCACGTGCTACACGGCGTGAGCTTCAAAGTGCCCAAAGGTGAAATTACAGGTCTTATCGGTCCCAATGGCTCTGGCAAATCGACCACCATTCGTATTCTGACAGGCTATGTTGATGCCGACGACGGTGAAGTATTGGTCGGTGGAAATCGCATGTCTGTCAGTGCTGTTGAGGTTAAACGATTAATTGGCTACGCTCCCGAGTCTGCTCCCAGTTATCGAGAGCAGACAACCACTGAATATCTTCGCTTTATTGCTCAATTGCGCGGCATTCAACCATCAAGGCTTGGGGATGAAATTGAGCGTGCAATTACAGCCTTCGCGCTTAAACCGGTAGCGCAAAAAGCGATTCAGGCTTTGTCAAAGGGGTATCGTCATCGCGTATCACTTGCGCAATGTCTTCTTGGTGATCCACCGGTTATTGTTCTGGATGAGCCCACAGACGGGCTGGATCCAGCACAAAAAATCGCAACGCGTGAAATGATAATGCAGCTGGCCGAAACCAAAGCCATTTTGTTAACAACACATCTGTTGGAAGAAGTTGACACCCATTGCAGTAGAGTCGTTGCATTGAATGAAGGCTGTGTTGTGTTCGACGGTGCGACAGAAGATGCAAAGCACCATGGCAGCAGCGGTATTGTCGTCAAGCTGAAGGTGGCAGGTGATCAGGAAGGTGAGTTACGAGCTGCGCTAACCGGACTTGCGGGGCTGGATCAGATGGATATCGCTGGCAACGACGGTACGCTTCACTGCACACTGAATTACATGCATGCGCTATCGGAGCGAGACGTGATGGAGCCGCTATCAGAACAATTGTTTAGTCATCAAAGCCGAATCATTGAAATGTATGTAGTCAGGCACAATCTCAATGATTTTTTCACGGCATCAACAAAGATGTAATTGATATCCAGCTGTCTTAGCGCATTTGGCTGTTGGGAAGTTATTTTAAATTCAGTCTTGTGGAGCCGTCCGGCAACTCTATCCATTCGTGCTTGCTGTTTTCCAATTGCAGCAGCGACTGTTCAATACTGCGACGACGTTGTGCAGTCGACGTTGTCGTGGTCGTTACTTTTCTATTCCGGTTTAAAGCTAGGTTCAGCGGAGGAATCTCTGGTTGATCAATTGACTCAGAGGAGCCTTCGCCCTGTTCGGTTGCTGTTAAGCGTGATTGCATCTTCTTGTACCGTGCTGCAGTAATTTCGTTAGCGGCGCCGGTACTGCGTAGAATTTGTGGTCGCAAAAATATCACCAAATTTCTTTTTCGTTTACTTGTTTTCCGATGTTGGAATAACCGCCCAATCCCCGGAATATCCCCCAATAGTGGCACTTTTTCTACTACTTCTTGAGTCTGGTCGTCAATTAGCCCGCCTAATACCAGCGTTTGCCCGTTTTCAACCAACACGGTGGTACTTAAAGCGCGTTTGTTGGTTGTGATGTCCGATGCGCCAGCTACTGCAGTAGTATTCAAAGAGGAGACCTCTTGTTGTAACTCAAGCTGGATAGTATCCCCCTTGCTAATTTGTGGCGTGACTTTTAATGTCAAGCCAATATCTTTTCGCTCGATTGTCTGGAATGGATTATCGTTATTTGAAGAAAGCTGTGTACCGGTAACAAAAGGTACATTGGAACCGACAATGATTTCTGCTTCCTGATTGTCTAGTGTCACTATGGTTGGAGTGGATAAGATATTGTTCTCTGCATCTGCAGAAATTGCTTTCAATAACAGACCAAAATCGAAGTTGTCGCGCGCGAAATTACCTAACGCAAACGAGACCCCACCTTCCAGTGAAGGCAGTCTTTGGCCCTGCAACGAATTCACACTGTCCAACAGTCGGCCTGTTGAACCTCCCAAATTGGTATACCCTGCCGGGCCACCTTTGTTCGTACCATTTAATAAAAAGTTGAGCCCAAGCTCGCGCGTATTATCTTCAGTGATTTCTGCGATGACTGCCTCGACCATTACCTGCGGCCTTCGGATATCCAGCTCGCGAATAATCGCAAGTGCATTCTGCATTTCATCAGGAGGTGCGTTTATTATCAGAGAATTGGTGTTGGGATCAGATTGAACCTCGAGTCGGGACTCTTGGTCACTGTTGAAGCTCTGCGAAGAAGCAAGACTGGTATGGTCAGATGATTCTTCTTGCGGCTCTTGTGAAGCTTGCGAGTCTGGTGATTTTTCAGGCGCTTGCTCACTTGTTTGTTTCCCAGAGTGCTCAGCAGATAGCCCCCTGAGAATATTGGCCATGTCGTTAGCCTTTGCAAAATTTAGAAATACTACCCTGGTATTGCCTCCAGATTTTATCGGTACATCGAGGAGCTGAACAAGGCCACGTATCCGATCTCGAAACGCGAGGCTGCCGCCAATTAACAGGCTGTTGGTTCTTTCTTCTGCTACGAGGTGCGTTACTTGAACGCCATAACCGTCATCGATGTCAGCGGGTTGAATCACTGACAAAGTTTCGACAATATTGGATGCAGAGACGTGCTTCAGTGTGACAACATCGATCTGATCGTTGTCTGGTTTATCAATTAATTTAATAATCTTCAGTAAGCGCTGAATGTTCGAAGCTCTATCGGTTATCACAAGAGAATTTGTGGCAGCGTAGGCTTCAAGGTGAGCTTCGTCGGGCACCATGGGTCGGAGAACAGCAGCCAACTGTGCAGCGTTTACATTGCTGACTGGCAGCACCTGGCTCACCATCTGATCAGTTGAGTCTGCTACGTCATTTCCGACAGGAATGGAGCCTTGTTTGGCGGTATTGTCAGGAACAATTTTTATTATCCCGTCGATCGGTATGGCAGAGAACCCATGTACCTGCAATACGGACAAGAACATGTCATACAACTCAGAAGCATTCACGGGTGAATTTGATATAACGGTTACATTAGCCGCGACTCTTGGGTCAACAATGAAGTTTTTTCCGGTGCTCTTTGATACCGCGTCAATGAGAGCAAAGATATCGGTATTGTCGAGATTAAGGGTGAAGGTTTCTTCTGAATACCCGTTAGCGGGCGCACAGGAACTTGTGCAGGCATAAAATACGATCAGAGTGAGACTATGAAGTGCTTTTCGAAGTACTTTTCGCAGTCTCGTTTTATGAGTGGAGAGTAACAGATTGCGCATTGTCTTCATTCGCCAAAGCATTTTGTTGGGCTGTTATGTCCAACGATGTGGTTTCTCTGCGCTTCCAGGTTTTGCTTCCAGGTTTTGCTAAGAGTCTTTTACAACACGCAGGCGAGCGATAGCAGGTGTTGACCTCGGGTCATGTACCAAAACTCTGTTGAAATAAGACTAAAGAGTAAGTGCAATTTCTGTGCTCAATGATACCGGGGGCAGGCATCACAAAGAAAATGGTTGAATCGACATCTGGATGTATCTCTCAATACTACTGAATGAGGACGTTGTGTCGTTTACGGAATCTGCCCGTTAAGCCGACTGGCACGTGAGTGAAGAAGACCCACTAGGAGCTTGTCCGAGAACTATGATCTACTGCGGTCGCGGTCTTTCGGCTAGCTATTACGATCAATTTCGTTAAAGAAGAGCAACTATTCGCCTCTATTGATCGAAATATCTAGCTCGAAATCTCACACCCTCGCTACGACCCTAGTTCTCGGACAAGCTCCAGGAGCCTTGTGGAACCAGGCAGCAAACTCATACTATTTTGTGGCCCTGTCTATTCCCGGTTTTAAAACATCCTTCTTCACAATCAAGTTACTATTGTGGTACTTCATGTAACTGTGCTGTGTGGATATGTGATCAGCGATATATTTTGCATCGTGCCATACCCCCCAGATAAATGAAGAACCCCGACGCGAAAGCCAGGGGAGCCCGACAAAGTAGATACCCTGCTCCGTGGTCACTCCACGCTGGTGACTCGGCTTACCGTCTTGATCAAATACATCGGCCTTTAACCAGTCAAAGTCATTAGCATAGCCGGTAGCCCATATGATTGATGTAATTCCAGCATCAGCTAAGTGCAGCTTGCGCGTTGGATTTGTCATGCATACGTGGTCTTCACCAATGTCACGCGCACCGGGTTCATCGGGTAGCTCAAGCCCGTTGCGCTCTATATAGGCGTCTGCCTCATCAAGCATTGATAAATAGTTATCGTCACCGTATTTGATGTTGGTGGCTAGATCATCGGCAAAATGAAGTACGCCATTGTCATACGTTTGCGTCATGCCCAGTAACTTCATACCCCGTTCTGCGAAGCGTCTGAAGTCAACTGTTTTGCCACCATGCGCGCCACTCACGGCAATAGTGACATGGGCTGTGTCCGGATCTACCGTAGCAAGGTCCCACTTACCCAGCACGCCGAGCCACCAGACAAAATCGCGACCTCGATAGCTTCTGGGCGGACGATCATGAGGTCCAACAGAAAGATAAACTTCTTTGCCGGCGCGCAACAGCTCGTCGGCGATTTGTGAACCCGATGAACCCGACCCTACTACCAGTACAGCCCCGTCCGGCAGTTGTTCCGGGTTGTAGTAATTGTTTGAATGTATTTGTTGAACGTTTACTTGCTTTGGAACCACTGGCGGCATCACCGGGTGCTGAAATGGCCCTGTTGCGGCAACTATATTATTGGCCTCAAAGTGGCCTTTCGTGGTTTCTATACTAAACCCCGCAGCGCCTAATTTTTTATGCACTTCCCGGACTTCAACACCACATTGAATCGGTGAATTGATCTTCGCTGCAAAGTCCTCAAAATACCTGGTGACTTCATCTTTTGTAGCGAAAGCATCCGGGTCAATGTCAAAATCCATAGAGGGAAAACAGTCGTGCCACGCCGGACCATTTGCCACCAGTGAATCCCACCTGGCAGTTCTCCAACACTCAGCAATGCGGTCCCGCTCCAACACAATGTGATCGACATTGTTGTTACTCAAATGTTCACTCATGGCTAGTCCAGCCTGACCGGCACCAATAACTACAGTGTCTGTTTTTTGAATTGTCATGACCTACCTGGAGTGAGACCGTATGGGGTTATATTATATGGGGTTATATTAACTGCTACCGCACAAACCCCAAACAGTTTTTGCACGCCATTACGGCGGGAGGTATTGCACTCAACACGAGATACTGCATATTCTCAAAAACAAATTAACAATTTACTACGCCGTGTAGGTGAAATATCTATTTACGGTTCTGGCTCATTTAACGATAGTGCTGCGACTTCAGGCAAGCCACATTGTGCTTCCTGGATTTCGTTGTTTACTCTCGTCAGGAATATTTTAATGGGTAAAGAAAAATTCTCCAAAGTCGCTTTCTTATTTGTGGTCACAATTCTATTGACTGCGATTTTGGGATTGGGTGCTTACCTCCAGGTGGGCTTAATCACAGATTTTGTATCAATAAGTTTGGTCTTTAAGCTTCAGGTGGGACGAACCGGGCAATTGCCACGCAGCCTACGCATTGCTCACTTGTCATATTAGCCCGCCTGATCAACCAACAGCCCGTTACTTGCCAGTCTGCCTTGTTGCCGACAGTGCGACACATCAAAATACGCTCCTACCGAGCCACCCGGTTTAGACAGACAACCTGGGCTAACTGGCATCATAATGTTCAGATAAAGCAGCAGTCGATCCGCAGAAATTGATAAGATTGCACCCTCTCAACTGGGCTAGTAGCAAGGAAACTAAATACCGATGTCAGACAATAAGCAAAAAATCATCTACACCATCACTGATGAGGCACCACAGCTAGCCACCGCGTCACTATTGCCGATCGTCAAAACCTTCGCTGCTGCTGCCGGTATTGAAATGGAAGTCAGCGATATTTCTGTCGCTGCACGAGTTTTGGCAGAGTTCCCGGATTATCTGAGCGAAAAGCAGCAAGTGCCGGATAACCTTGCCGAGCTGGGCCGGCTGACACAGGATCCGAACGTCAACATTATCAAACTGCCCAATATCAGTGCGTCGGTACAACAGCTGATCGCCTGCGTGAGTGAATTACAATCCAAGGGGTATGCACTGCCGGATTATCCGGACGACCCTCAGAATGAACGCGAACGTGAACTACAGAAGCGCTACAGCAAAGTCCTTGGGAGTGCAGTCAACCCGGTGCTGCGAGAAGGCAATTCTGATCGTCGTGCTCCCAAAGCCGTTAAGAACTTTGCTAAAAAGAACCCGCACTCAATGGAAGAGTGGAAGCAATGGTCACGCACCCACGTGTCACACATGCACACCGGGGATTTCTACCATGGTGAGCAATCCACCACGGTGGCCAATGCACGCACCATTCGAATGGAGCTGGTAGGTGACAGTGGCAATACCGAGGTGCTGAAACCTGAAATACCGCTGCTAGATGGTGAGGTCATTGATCTCATGTTTATGAGTAAAAAAGCACTGTGTGAGTTTTATGAGCGTGAAATGGAAGACTGCCGTGAGTCAGGTATTTTATTCTCTCTACACGTCAAAGCCACCATGATGAAAGTATCTCACCCGATTGTCTTCGGACACGCGGTTAAGATTTACTACAAAGAGGCATTTGACAAGCACGGTGACTTCTTTGATGAGCTAGGCATAAACGTTAACAACGGCATGGCAACTCTTTACGAGAAAATTGCTGAGCTCCCCGCTTCACAGCGTGAAGAAATTGAACGTGACCTGCAGGCCTGTAAAGTACGCCGTCCGCGTCTGGCTATGGTGAACTCTGACAAAGGTATTACCAACTTTCATTCACCCAGTGATGTCATCGTAGATGCCTCTATGCCTGCCATGATTCGCTCCGGTGGCCAGATGTGGGGTGGAGACGGCAACCTTTACGACTGTAAAGCAGTAATACCAGAATCTACTTTCGCACGCATATACCAGGAGATCATTAATTTCTGCAAGTGGCATGGCAACTTTGACCCTGCCACCATGGGCACTGTACCCAACGTTGGCTTAATGGCGCAAAAAGCAGAAGAGTATGGCTCTCACGACAAAACCTTCGAGGCCTCTGAAGCAGGTATAGCACGAATTACCGATGTTGATACCGGTGAGGTCTTGCTCGAACAACGGGTTGAGGAAGGTGATATTTTCCGTATGTGTCAAACCAAAGACCTGCCTATACGTGATTGGGTCAAGCTTGCGGTAAGACGCGCTCGTGAGTCAGATACGCCCGTGGTTTTCTGGCTTGATCCCTACCGGCCGCATGAAAACGAATTGATCAAGAAGATTGAACTCTATCTGCAAGATCATGATACCGACGGGCTCGACATCCAGGTCATGTCACAGGTACGCGCTATGCGCTATACGCTTGAGCGTGTGGCACGCGGTCTTGACACCATCTCTGCGACCGGCAATATATTGCGTGACTACCTAACCGACCTTTTCCCTATTCTTGAGTTGGGCACCAGCGCCAAAATGCTTTCTATCGTGCCATTGATGGCTGGTGGCGGACTATTTGAAACAGGTGCCGGTGGTTCAGCGCCCAAGCACGTGCAGCAGCTTACCGAAGAGAACCACTTGCGTTGGGATTCGTTAGGTGAGTTTCTGGCGCTCGCAGTATCTATCGAAGAGATGGGTTTGAAGCACGGTAACGAAAAAGCCAAAATTCTTGCAACAACACTTGATGCTGCCACGGGCCGCCTGCTTGACAACAATAAGTCACCGTCACGTAAGGTAGGCCAGCTGGATAACCGCGGTAGCCACTTTTACCTGTGCCTGTACTGGGCGGACGAAATAGCCAGCCAAAGCGATGATGCCGATCTGGCCGCGCAATTCAAACCTTTATTTGATCAGCTAAGCGCAAAGGAAGACGTGATCGTCGAAGAGCTGAATTCTGTACAAGGCAAATCGGTTGATATTGGCGGGTACTACTACGCTGATCCAGAGCTTTGTAGTGCTGTCATGCGCCCAAGTCAGACATTCAACACAATACTCGACTCAGGGGTATAGTTTCAGCCGTTAATTGAAAATGTGCAGCGGATAATCGCTGCACCTTTCAAAGCCATGTATGCGAAGTCCATCCAGTACGTAAAGCCAGCTTGGCAGCTCGCGACCCATGCGACAACAACAACACACAAACATCTGCAGCCCGACCACCACATCTGACACTCCCTTCAAGGAATTTTCCAACAGGTCGATAACTTGGGCCACAAGGATTTTCAGTGCTCACTTCACATGAGTACAGAAAAAAATCAGCCGGATCGGGGAATTCCATGAAAGTACTCGTTGTCGAAGACGATAAAAAGCTATCGCTTGCCATCTGCACTCGTTTGCAATCATTTGGGTATAGCGCAATAGCAGCACAAGACGCCATCTCAGCCATCTCCATGGCGGTAAAGCACAACCCTGATCTGGCATTGGTAGATATCAACCTTCCCGGCGGTGACGGCTTCACGGTCATCGACCGGCTGAAAGCCAGCGTTGAATGCGACCCGATGCCGACGATTATGATGACGGCGAATCGTGAGGAAAGCTTAAAGAGCAAAGCCAAGCAATATGGCGCCAGTGTCTTCCTTGAAAAGCCATTCGGATCAACCGTGCTGTTAGACGCGATCCAGACCACAATGGATGGCTTCACAGCTGATGCTATTCAGGAAATATGAACACCGCAACGGAAGCGCAGGAACCATCAGAGTTACGCCGTAAAAAGCATGATCTCATGGCTCCGCTGTGCAACATACGGGCTTTCACAGCAGAACTGAGGCATGTGGCTGAGTCTCTGGACAAAGTCGTTGAGGAGCATCGGGACACCATGCCTGACAGCCTGCTACAAAGTCTTACACAACTCGCTGACGACGATATTCGCTTTTGTACAGATGCACTCGCAAGAGCGTCAGCCTCTCTCGACTTGCAAATACACGAACTACTCAATTCCAACGCCAACCAAGAGTAATTCGCCATGTCATCAGCGCAAGAGTATTTAAACACTCAAATAGCAGAATCAAACCCGGACTATCTGCGGATTCTGTTGATAGACGATGACGAACTCTATTTACAGGTGCTCCGCAGGCAACTCGCCCGCAGTCACAGCTATACCTACGAAGTGCACACAGCCACTACCGGTGGCGATGCCATTACTCAGTGCCACAACACGATCTTTGATGTTCTGCTGGTCGACTATCACCTGCCTGATATGTCTGGTCTGGAGTGCTTGCGCGCTATACGCTCCGAACAAACAGAAATAGCAAGAAAACCTCCAGCGATTCTGTGCACTGCAGACGGCAACGAAGGCACAGCCGGTGATGCTCTGAGAGCAGACGCTGATGATTATCTGCCTAAAAAACACATCAATACTAATTCACTCACCAGATCTATCGCTAATGTGGTGACGAAGCACAGACTTACTTGTTCAATAGAAAGGCAATTTGAAGAACTAAAACGCGTCAACAGTCAGCTGGAAAAAAAGAACCGGGAAATCAGTAAATTTTATCAGACGGTATCCCATGAAGTAAAAACCCCGTTAGCCTCAGCGAGGGAGTTTGTCTCCCTTGTGCGGGATGGTGTGGCTGGTGACGTCAATCCCCAACAGGTTGAATTGCTGGACTATGCCTTAACAAGTTGTGATCAGCTGAACCGCCACTTCGATGACCTTGTTGACATCACCCGGCTCGACTTGCAGAAACTGTCATTGGTGATAGCTCCTTGCCGAATCGACGACCTATTGCAATTAAGTATTGGTTCCTGTGCAGACACGTTACGTCAACGGAATGGAAAAATACATATACACAATACCCTCCAAGATCATTCGATTCTGGTAGATCAGGACCGCATGGTTCAAGTCATGTCCAACCTCATTGGTAATGCTATCAAGTACTCTGCTGAATGCCCTGAAATACGTTTACATGTAGACATTGGTGCTAACCGCGACTCGATACTGTTTACCGTAGAAGACAACGGACGTGGCGTCGGTGAAGACGACGCCAAGCGGATATTCGATAAACTCTACCAGGTGGGCACGGCAGATGTAGAGTGCCTGGGTGCAGGACTCGGATTGGGTTTGTCCATCGCCAAAGAAATTGTTGTTTTACATGGGGGGGCTATTTGGATGGACAGCAAGATCGGGGTCGGCAGTAAATTTTACTTTACTCTTCCGCTACAGCAGTAATTCCGGCAAGGTCGCCAAAGATATTCAATTTTCTATTTGCCTGTTGATGTGAGGCAAATGATGTGAGGCAAACTTGACAGCAGGCTAAGCCGCTTTCCTCTGATCCTGCCCCAGATCGGCCAGCACTTTCATACAAGTGTCGCGAAAAAATGGTTTCTGCAGACAACAAGATGCGCCCTTAGCAATCAACTCGGCTTGTAGCCGATTGTCCATTGCGCACGACACCAATACCACATCAATGTCGGCAAAGTGTTCCTGCACATGCTCCAGTAGGTCTTCTCCGCCCAGCCCTCCGTGAAAGCGCATGTCACTGAAAATAACATCAAAACTTTTTGAAGCCAGTTGCTCAAATGACTCCTCTACTGTTGCAGCCTCACTGACTTCGCAATCACACTTTCTTAAAATGTTTGCAATCGCGTATCGGATGTCAGCGTCATCATCAACAACCATTATTTTGAAAGTCGATCTATTCATTTAGAATCCAGTACTGGCATGGTTTACAAGCGTAAAGTAACTGAATTCCTTGTTTTTGAGGTTCCGCAACACAATCAGAAGTTCGGTAACCTGCCTCCACACTCAAATTATCTGCCGTAGGCCAATCGTCACGCCAGACAGTAACAAGTGCTTTCAATAATGACGCCACTTTACGCATCACTTGTCACAAATATGGCGTATGCAACCGTTCTCACTCACCCTTCGATCGATATAAATAGCAACAAGATGGCACCAAACTTACTATTTAGAGCATAGATGCAAATTAAGGCCTGATTATCGCTTTAGCTTAAGGCTTGCAAGAGATGTATCCACCCTGAGTATTGAGAGCGTAAGGTGAAAATGGATAAATCCAACCGAAAACACAATCAGACCAAGATCAGTAGCTTACCCGGTATAGATCGCGCGCAACTGAAACCAGATCAACCACAGTTTTCCACAGGTGATCTCGGAAAGATCCAGGAAATCCTGTTTGGCCAGCAACTACGGTCCAATATGGATCAAATTGCCCGGTTAAATACTGAGCTGGAACAGCGCCTGACAAGCCTGTCCGATTCCTGTCAAAAGCAATTCAGCGATCTTCAAACCAAGTTGGCCGACGGCATTGAGTCACTGCGGGTCGATCAAATCGAGCGTGATAAAAAGCTCGACGCCCGAATAGAGACGCTTGATCGTCAGCACTCATCGCTTGAGGGCTCACTGCTGGCCAAGCTTAAAGACACCTCGAATAATTCAGCTCAGATAAAGCAGCAGCTAAGTGACAAAATCGAAACGACAAATAAATCGCTTTCACATTCTCTGGACGCCACCCGAAAAGAATTCGCTAAAACTCTTGAGCAAGCCCTTGTGGAGCTGCGATCACAAAAAATAGATCGTGAATCACTTTCGACACTGCTGACTGAAATGGCTACCCAGCTTTCAGATGCTGAGCCAAATCCGGACGAGTCAATTGACCGTTAGTAAACTAGCGACGCTTGATGTAAGTTCCAGAGAAGCAGATACCGATCAGCTTCACGCACTACGCGATCTCTTGCTGTGCAAAGACCGACATCTATACACCCTGCTTGAGGGGCGTCTAGATTCTATTGAAAAAAGAATCACTGACCCGGAGATGCGCACCGCAGATACCAGTGACATACTGGTCGACGCTATGCGCACGAGCCTCAACACTGACGAGCAACTGGGTGACACCTTAAAGCCTGTCCTGATAGAACAATTCCACCACACCACAAGAAACGATCCAGAGGTAATGGCCGACGCGCTGTTCCCGATTCTCGGGCCTGCCATTCGAAAAATGATTGCCGCGATGCTGACTCCGGATAAACATTCGAAAAAAAGAACCTACCGTTTGGAACAACTCTTTTTAATCGACAAAGAAACCGGACTGCCCATCTGCAACGTCGCGGCAGATACCGCCTTTACTCAAGATGCTGACATGGTCAGCGGTATGCTCAGTGCCATACAATCATTCGTGCATGAAGCTTTTTCAGCCAATGATTTTGATGGACTGAATACCTTGCAGATTGGTGAGCTCTCTGTTTGGATCGAATGGGGTCCGTCCGCTATCCTCGCCGCTGTGATCAGAGGCGTGGCGCCGGAAAAACTTCGTGAAGCCATGCAACTACAGCTTGAAAATATACATGGCGGTTACTCAGAAGCGCTGCAGCAGTATGAAGGAGATGCACAGCCATTTGACAAGTTAAAGCCAGAACTAACCACCTTCCTCGACAACCACGATGGCACCTTAAAAACAAAAGTAAAAAGCCTGCCACCTCGGATTAAGAAAATACTTGGTGGCACAATAGTAGCGACCATGTGTCTGATAGGCTGGATGATATTTCAGAGCTATGACAATTACCGATGGAATAAGTATGTCGCTTCGGTTGAAGCCCAACCGGGAATCGTGGTCACTAAAAGTCAGCGGCGCTTCAGACACTACACAATTCGAGGCCTGAGGGATCCATTGGCCGTGGATCCCTTATTATTGTTGAAAGAAAGTAGCATAGACGCCGATCATCTTGACCAGTACTTTGAGCCCTTCCATGCCGTACATCCAGCCTTTGTTCTGGACCGTCTAACAACGCTACTTAAGCCCCCGCAAGGCGTAACACTGACAGTTACAGGAACGACGCTCACAGTCAAAGGCGGTGATGCATTTTTCACGGCAGAGGCGTTAAGACTAGCTCCTACAGTATCCGGTATCAGCTACGTCGCTGTTCTTGACCAGGAAGGCTGACTGTATATGCTGCAAAAGAAAGTTTGTATGCTGGGGTCGTTCGCGGTGGGGAAGACCAGCCTGGTCAGGCGCTACGTTGACAGCATTTTCTCAGAAACCTACGTCACAACCATTGGCGTAAAGATCGACAAAAAGATCGTCACCCTGGACAGCACGGAAATGTCCTTATTGCTTTGGGATGTCTACGGAGAAGACAGCCACCAAACCGTGTTACCCGCCTACCTTCGTGGTATGGCAGGCTATCTATTGGTGATAGACCCTACTCGCCCCGGCACGTTCAAAAGTGCCATCTCATTGCATGAGTTGGTAAACAAAACACTCGGACCCAAACCATTCATTCTGGTTAACAACAAGTGTGACTTAATTGACGACTGGAGCACCGAACCACCTGAACTACAAGAACAAATGAAACTACTGAGACACACCGCGGTAGCAGAAATGAAGACCAGTGCAAAAACCGATACCGGTGTGGAGGAAATGTTCGCAGCCATTGCCACAGCATTATTACCTGTGACGAACCGCAAATGACTTTTACAGCTCCATTGGCGATATCACAATATCTGAACTCTATTTCTCATCAAGGTAGCAATCTCGCTTTTCTGAAGTTAGATGCAAATAGCCATGTGATCGAGTGCGGCAGTAATCTGACATACTTTGATGTCACCTATTTTGATGAAGATACATCGATAGAGCAGCAAGTACCCGCACTATCCGGATTATTGCCTGTTATTGGCGCGCCTGTGATTATTGCCAACACTCAAATTGACAGTGAGCATTTTATCGATCTGCATATTTACGCTTACCAGGGCAATCAGTGGGTGTTACTACTGGATTCTACAGAAACTGGTACGCAACTTCAGATTGAACAACAGATACGTCTCAGCAAAGATATCGTCAACGAAAAAAAGCCAGACTAGTATCCTATAATGAAGACGCAACATACATCTATCCGATACAGCGCCAAAGTAAACAGCAGTGCCACTTGCGCATTGAGGGGTTGATATGGCCATGAAGAATGCTAGAACACTGGTGGATTCTGATAGCGGCAACGAAAATATTGTTTATGTAGATTCCACTAACACTGGAGTTATCCAACCAAACTTCGGGATGGTGCCCATTGCAGCCATTGGCGCTTCTGCTGGCGGATTAGAGCCAATAGAGCACTTCTTCGACGCGATGCCCGCTGATTCCGGCTGCGCCTTTGTGGTCATACAGCATCTGTCTCCAGACTTTCGTTCTCTGATGCACGAACTTCTGTCACGTCATTCGTCGATGAAAATTCATCGTATCGAAGACGGTATGAAGATCGAACCGAATTCTATCTACCTCAATACACCACGCACGGTAACGACTGTCACCGGAAATACCCTACGAGTTGAAAAAATAGAATCTGATGCCACAATTTATCTGCCCATCGACTTGTTTTTTCGGTCATTGGCAAAGGAGCGAGGTACAGACGCTATAACATTGGTACTCTCAGGAACAGGTACCGATGGCACCAAAGGCTGTCAAAGTATAAAAGATGCCGGTGGCAATGTTCTCGTGCAAGACCCGAAAACCACCAGGTTTGCCAGCATGGCCAACTCTGTCATCGCAGAGGGGTATCACAATACAATATCATCACCCGCTGGACTTGCAGCAATAGTGCATTCTGCATTGAAAAACGAATCGCATGATGAATTTCAGGTTGAGGAATTCCAACCTAATTCCCGGCAAGTGATTACCGACCCCTTTGAAGACATAATATCAATCCTCCAACACAACCACGGCACTGATTTCTCGCAATATAAAGATGCCACTATTCACCGCCGTATAGACCGGCGAGCTTACATGCGGGGGATCAAAGACATTGAAGAATACCGCAATTATTTGCATAGCAATACCGATGAGCTTTTAGACTTATATGCAGATCTGTTAATAGAGGTCACCGATTTTTTCCGTGATGAAGAGGCGTTTGCGCTCCTTCGCAGTAACGTGCTACCGGATATTACCCGCAACCTAAAGGACAACCAATGTTTACGCGTTTGGGTACCTGGCTGCGCGAGCGGAGAAGAAGCCTATTCGCTTGCCATTCTATTGCAAGAACAAGCACGCATATCTGGAATCACTTTACGTTTAAAAATAATGGCCACCGATATACATACGAGGTCAATGAACCAAGCAAGCTCCGGTGCTTACAACGAAGCAGCGATAAAAAACGTACCCATTGACCTTGCCGAGCGATATTTCGATTGTGCGGAGGGACAGGCTCGGATAAAACCTCTTATTCGAAACATGGTATTTTTCAGCACACATGATGTTACCAGGGACCCGCCTTTCATAAACATTGATCTCATCAGCTGCCGAAATCTGCTTATATATCTAAAAGAAAGCACACAAGAAAAAGTAGTACAGCTACTACACTTTGCGTTACGCAAAGATGGATATCTGTTTCTGGGTCCAAGTGAGCATATCGGAAAGACTGCACACGAATTTGAAACGATAAATGAAAAATGGCGGATATATAAAAAAAGACGCAACATCAAATTACTGGAAATAGACTCTATCTTCAGAGAATCCAGTGCCAATCCGGCTGTTACGCTCAATTCAGACTCAAAAAGTAATACGGTTGTTGAAAACCTACAGTATAAACGTGCCCACCGTAGCGCGCTCGAAGCGATTGTTACACAGTATGCTCCTCCAGGCTTCCTGCTGACAGAGGACGGCACTATTGTGCATGTATTTGGTAACGCTGCTGAGCTTATAACAATGAGTGCCGGTGCGTTTAGCAGGAAAATAGTAGATCTAATTATCCCTGAACTGAAAGTCGTTGTCACAACGGCTATAGATCAGAGCCAACAGAAAGGGTCCAGTCAACTCCATCGTGTAGCCTACGTTAATAACAGAGAGAAATCGTCAGGTCGATACGAAGTTTCCTTGTCTAATCTGGACTTACCAGACGATCCATCGAGATTTCTTTTACTCTGTATAGAAAAAAAACAGGCGGTAGAAAATACAAAGAGTACTCACCAGGCTATTGCCAACACTGACATCAAAACAACTGATACGTCGGCTCTGCTTCAACAAAGAATCGCCGTTCTGGAAAGTAACCTGCGATCATCTGAAGAGAACCTTCAGTCAACCATAGAAGAGCTCGAAACCAGTAATGAAGAGCTCCAAAGCACTAACGAAGAGTTAATGTCCGCCAACGAAGAAATGCAAAGCACCAATGAGGAGCTGCATTCCGTCAACGAAGAACTCTACACTGTGAGCGCTGAGTATCAACGCAAGAATGAGGAACTGACAGAGCGAGAGACAGACATCAATGTACTGCTCAACTCGTCAAAAATAGGCACAGTACATCTGGATACAAAATTGTGTTTGAGGCGTTATACCAACAATTCACTCAGTGTCTTTAATATTTTACCGCAAGATATCGGTCGGTCGATCAATCACATCACCATTGTCAACACCGATCAAGATATTCTCGGACTGATCTACAGCACAAATAAAAAAGGCGAAACACACGAAATTCAAGTGACTGTGGATCACAAAGTGTACCTGTTGCGGATAATGCCCTATGACAGCGTTGATCATCATCACAACGGCGTTATGATCACGGTGATAGACATCTCCGACATTGAATATATTAAGTCAAAACTCGCGGAATTAGACCTTCAGTATCGTGATATTCTGGAATGTACAGACAGTTACTTCGTCAAATGGGATGCGCAAACCAATGCGATCCTTTTCTGCAATGAACCATATGCCAAGCGATGGGGTACAACCTCCGAAAAACTCATCGGTCAGAATATTTTCAGCATTCGAAGCGAGGAAGATCAGCAAACCCTCCGCAACCTAGTGAATCAACTTGCTCCCAATGAAACTGACGCTGGTATTTTCTCTGTCACCTACCCTGATGGAAAACTCTCACATTCCAACGTATTCACACGTTCTATTTCTGAAGACGGCATCAACATAGATGCATATCAAACCAATGGTTTTGACTGTACAGACGAATACAACTACCGTGCAATAGTCGAACAACTTTTCAGCATTGTTGCCAACGACACCTTAGACTTTCATGAACGACTTGCTCAAATCCTGCAAATCGGCCTCGATTACTATTCCTTAGACACCGCCATCATTAGCATGATCTTAGGGGAAACCTATGAAATCACCTGTGTTATAGGCAAAAACCCGCAAAACCTGAAGATAGGATCAAAACTGAATCTACAGGATACGCTATGCAGTGTTTTCGTAGAATCAGGCCTGTCATTAGCAATTGATGATGTAAGCCATAGCGAATACAGTAACCTGCCGTGTCAGCAAAACACAGACATTGAAAGTTTCGTCGGATCAGTGGTTAACACCGCGTGCGGTCCCTACGGAACAGTGAATTTCTCTTCCTCAACATCAAGGTCAAGAGCTTTTAGCGAACAGGATGAGAACCTGTGTATGTTAATTGGTGGCTGGGTAAGCTTCCTGATTGGCAATCTGGAACAGCTGGAATTCATGGGCAACCAGAATGAATACTACAACAGCTTGTTCTTGACCGTACCGACAATGATGTTTCTCTGTGACGAGGACGGTCTCATCATCTCTTGCAGTAACAGACTTTGCGAGAAGCTTGGTCTTGACGTTACTACAGTGCCAGGTAAAAACTGTGTTAAACATTTTGACGTAGATGATAAGGAAGCGTTAAAGCGCGCCGTGAAAATTGGAAGCGCAAATCGCCTGCCGCTTGTTTTTGAAGTTCCGAATAAACCTGTTTTGGAGGCTGAACTCAATTGCACCATAAAACCAATCGGCACCATCCAGGGTGTGCGAATGGCAGTGTTGGTAGATGTAACTGAAAGAAATACTGTGTTAAGAAAAGCAGAAAATCAAAATCAGCTTCTTATTTCTGCCAATGAAAACCTAAATCAATTTGCTTTCATCGCCTCCCATGATCTACAAGAGCCGCTCAGGAAGATACAGCAGTTCAGTCACTTCCTTGAAGAAGACCTTGAAGAGAAATTGACAGGGGACGCGAAGTATCATCTTGAGGTCATTGTTGATGCTTCCGAAAGGATGAGCACATTGATTTATGACCTGCTGCGATATTCGGGCGCCTCTCAAGAAGAACCCGATACCGAACTGGTATCGCTAAATAGTTTACTCGCAGAAGTACAGGTCGAGCTTGAGATATCAATTGCAGAATCGAATGCAATAATCACAATAGGTGATTTGCCTGAAGTGACAGGTGATAAAGGCTTGTTAAGACAACTATTCGTAAATTTAGTCAGCAATAGCATCAAGTACCGCGCAAAAGACCGTGCATTGGAAATATCTGTGTCTTCTAGTCGCGCTCCATTTCAGAATGGGCTCGAAATATCCGATAACGGCATAGGATTCGATATGAGTTTCGCGACAAAAATATTCGAACCCTTTAACAGGCTGCATAATAACGAAGAGTACAAAGGAAACGGAATCGGTTTAGCCATCTGCAGCAAGGTGTGCGAAAAGCATCATTGGACCCTGTCGGCTGAAAGCCAGCTGGGCGTGGGCAGCAACTTCATCATTAACTTTAATCACTAGTGGCAAAACAATGAAAGAATCAATAAAAGCCAATCCGATTCTGCTAATGATTGATGACGACCGCGAAGATATCTACATGACCAAACGTGCGTTTTGCGCTCACGAAGAGCGTCTGGACTTCCGCAGTGTGCAAAGCGGTGAAGAAATGTTCGACTACCTTAATTGCCGTGGTGCGTACGCAGCCAATACGGCGGCTGATAGGCCGGACGTGATTCTGCTTGATATCAATATACCGAAAGAAAATGGCTTTAAGTTACTACAAAAACTCAAGAGCGAAGAGGAACATAGCCACTTACCTGTCACTATGCTGACGACTTCTAATTCTGCCGATGATATCCGTCATGCCTATAAACTAGGCGCGAACTCGTTCATTTGCAAGTCACCGAGTGCCAGCGGCATGAAGAGTATCGCCGAAAACTTTTGCTCATACTGGTTCAATTTTGCGGAATTGCCGCGCGCATAGACCCCGCCCCACACCTGACTCAATAAACGTAGCCGCTGCGGCTCATCAACACCGTCTAATTGGCACTGCCACACGAAATACCGGGAATCACAAAGTCCGGCACTACGTCGTGCTCAAGGTACAACGATCGCAGATCATTATCATTCAGGTGATCGTTGATACCTGTTCTCACCAACAATGTTGAAAGGCCAAGTTGTGCCCCGCCTTTTATGTCGTGTTCAACACTGTCACCAACACACACCACGGAGCGGAGATCGTCGATCGCCTGAGTGGAGAATATGTGTTCATAGATCTCCGCATAAGGCTTGCCCAGCCAGATAACCTCTCCGCCATGGGACTCATACCACTGCGCGACCGCTCCTGATGAAAATACTTTTCCGCCGGCTGCATAGGCCACCTTGTCTGGATTGGTACAGATACACGGAATATTGCGCCTCACAGCCGCTTCCAGCAACTGACAAACGGAAGTTAATCCGTGACCGTCAAGGTGTTGCCCGGAAAGCAATATCAGCTCTGCATCGTTAACGTTGTCAACCTCATTTAGATCAAGCCCTTCGACCGCACTACGATCATCATTGTTCGATAGAAAAAAACACTGCGCCCCGGCTGCAAAACGATTTCCTATGAAGTGGTGTTGTAGAAGGTGCCACGCGACTTCCCCTGATGTCACCAATTCATCAAAGCAATCATCATCAAAACCGAGGCTATGCATTCGCGTTTTGTTTACTGACGCACGCTTGCCTGAGTTAGAAATAATAATTATCCGACCACCAGCACTTTTAAGTGTTCGCAACGCACGCGCGGCACCAGGATAAGGATCAAAACCGTTGTGCAACACGCCGAACTGATCCACCAGAAATGTTTTAAAGCGTGGCACGAGCTCTGCCACGCTATCAATAGAGACGGGGGAACCCGGATTCATACAGTTTTCACTTTTTTCATCGCATCACGTGCCAATAGCGCCGAGCCGACCGCAGCTTCCGCAGAGACAGATGCTTTAAACGGTACCCCTAAGTGCCGCTGCCTGATCTTAGACCAGTGATGATTTTTAGCACCACCACCGACTGTGCGCACGGAAACCTGCTGTGGAGCACCCAGCTCTGCCAGACGTTGATAGCCCAGTGATTCGATCGCGGCCATCCCTTCAAACAATTCGTGCAGAAACTCGACGTCATTCGAAGGTCGCGGCGACAGGCGCGGTTGCCAGTCAGCTTGGTTATGCGGAAATCGCTCCCCCGGTGTTAACAGCGGATAGTAGTCAAGCGTGGCGGCCCTGCTAACGTCTATCTGTGAAGACAGTTCGGCTAATTCATCCGAAGTAAAATAATACGCCAGTACATTACCCCCTGTATTCGATGCACCACCTGCAAGCCATCGGTCACCGATACGGTGACTGTAAACACCAAAAGCCGGATTGAATAAAGGTTGATCACACAGCATTTTCATGGTGACTGTTGAACCCAGTGCAGTCACAGCGTCACCGATTTCTCCGGCGCCGGTAGCGAGGAAAGACGCGCAACCGTCCGTCACACCAGCGACCACAGCAGTACTCTGACTCAGCTGATATCGTTTGGCCGCCTGTGGTGAGACTGTTCCGGTTATCGCACCTGCCGGCACCACCTCAGGCAATAACTCTCTGCGCATGGCAGTATCCGCCAGCCAGTCCGGCCAGCATCGGTTAACGGGATCGTATCCGGTTTTCAGCGCATTACTTTCATCACTGATATCAAAACGACCAGACAATTGCCCCGCTATCCAGTCCGCCTGATGGATTACTTTTACAGCACCCGGTATCGCCTGCAATGTCATCGCTCGTGCCAGCGCGGATGAGGCACCATGTACTGCACTTTCAACCGGAGCATGTGCCTTTATCTGTGCAAGGAGTTTGATATCATTTACCGGATCGTTGTACATCAATGCGTCAGACACCGGATTCCCGCTGGCATCGATGGGCACCACCGTTCCAGACGTAGCATCAACACTAATCGCACTTAACGGAGCATCTGTTGCAGATTGATCTGCCTGTTGATCCGCCTGTTGACCGGCTAGTTGATCCAGCACCGCATCCAACGCCGCCCGCCATACCCGGGGATCCCGATGGTTGCTACCGTGTTCCGCCATCGATGAACCGGCTGATCTGAGCAGCGCCCCGTTCGAATTAACCAGTGCAGCCCGAACACCAGTCGTACCGACATCGATACCAAGGAAATTAACTTCATCCATTAAGGTGATTGTTCTCTTTTGTGTGATCTGGTGTATTGAGGGTCTGGCGATACTGCTCTGCATCCCAGTGCAGTAGTTCGTAATTTTGGGCAGCGGTGAGATAGTTAACCGCAGTGGTAGATGGAATGCGAGCGCACACGTCAGACAAACAGCGCGCAAGCGCCTGCGCGCCGCTGCTGCAGCCGTTTTTCATGACCACACCAATACCCGGAAACAGTATTGACACAGGCTCTGCTTGATCAGCTTTTACACACCGTTGCGCGACTTGAGCAGGCGTTTCATTTTTCAGTGCCAGCACTGACCCCTCGCCCAAAAAAATAACATGATCAGGATACAAACTACCAGCGGAGGCCACTTGCAAACTGATGTCATCAAGCGCTACATGATGCGCCTCTGCATCTACCGGCAACTGGTAATCGTACCCGGCGACCAAACGTTCTAATTTGTTTTGATCGGCTGGTAACGCCTGTCGCACCGGTTGCTTTAAGGCTGAGCATACGCGACTTAAAAGACGCTGCACGTCTGTGACACTCTCTGCGGCCACCACTAAGCCATGATTGCCAAGAATAATAACGTCCGCCGGAGTGTTGTGATCATCATGCAGGGACTTTACGATAGAACGGGACAATGGCAAACCGGGTCGTACATACGGAACATAACGCCAATTAAAATCATCGAGCAGTGTCGCTAACACCGTGACGGCGTCGTGCCTTGCTGCAATGGCAATGGTTTCCACACAATGCACATGCACTACAATTTTCTGTGGCAAAGCCGCATGTACTGTGGTTTCAATCGACGGACGCAATCCCCCCGGATTTTGATCCTTCAACACAAATGATTCGGAGCGCTCTGCCAGCGGGTTATTTTCATCCATCGCCTGCAACAATGGGGACAGTGCCACAGGCACCATGATTTCTGCGGTGAGCGCATTCATCAGCCACGTGCCGGATGCCTTGATCCACAGTGTGCCCTTTTCTTTTATCGACGTATTACCACCGGCTGCCTGCACCAAAGCCGGGTCGGCACCGACTAGTGCAGACAGCTCAAGCAGGTGTTGGAATTCAGCGGTCCTGGTGCTCATATGTGTTCCTATTCACTGACCGGTTGTAGAAGATCAATAGGGTTATGGCCAGTATTGTCGTATTGAACCGAATCGTCACACTCAGATACGCGTTGTCTCTGAGTGCACCAGTCGACAAACCTGTTGCGCTGCACTTCGGTCATATAAACACCGTGCTTGGTGCGTCGGTACAGGATGTCATCAGCTGTCTGTGCCCACTCGTGTTCCAGTAGATACAGCGCTTCACGTTCATAAAAGGAGGCGGCAAATCGTTCACCCAGCTCAGCGATTCCGGTGGCACCGCCAATAACCGCTGACATCTGTGTTCCATAGGCTCTGACCAAATGTTCGCAGGTTGCATGTTCAAGCCAGGGGTAATTACGTTGAATGGTGCCGAGAAAAGCCGGGAAGTCTGCATCATCAATGTCCCCACCGGGTAAAACGGCAGAAGCAGTCCATGGCTCACCTGGGTTTTCAAAGTAGGGTTTGAGTTGATTAAGTGCGTGTTCGGCCAGCTTGCGAAAGGTAGTTATTTTTCCGCCAAACACCGAAAGCAATGGCGCTTGCTTATCGGTAGCATCAACATCAAAGACGTAGTCTCTGGTAACCGCACTGGGACTATCCGATGCATCGTCATATAAAGGCCGAACACCCGCATAAGACTGCACAACATCATCTGCTGACAGGGCATTCTTGAAGTACCTGTTTACCGTACCTATAAGATAGTGGATTTCATTTTCATCCACGACAACAGACTCTGGGTCTCCCTCATGGGGGATATCTGTGGTTCCGATCAAAGCGTAGTTTTTTAGATAAGGGTTAACAAATATCACACGCTTATCAGCATTCTGAAGTAAGTAAGCCTGATCACCCTGCCAGAATTTTCTTACCACTATATGACTGCCCTTGACCAACCGGACATTTCGCGATGTGCGCGCACCTTCAATGGTATTGATCACCCTGTTGACCCATGGTCCTGCGGCGTTGACCAGTGCACGAGCACGATACTCTTGCACCCGCGATTGGTTATCCATTACTTGAATCCGCCAGTGATCACCGACTCTTCTGGCCGACTGAACACGGGTTCGGGTAAGCACCGTCGCGCCGTGTCGCTGCGCATCCAGTGCGTTCAGCACAACCAGTCGGGCATCATCTACCCAGCAATCCGAATATTCAAACCCCTTCCGGTATTGATCCTTTAGTGGCATGCCCTCACTGGCCTGGTGTAAGTTCACTACCCGTGTCGGCGGTAGCTTTTTGCGGCCACCGAGATGATCATACAAAAACAGCCCGAGACGAATCAGCCATGCTGGCCTGTCCTGCGCACTGTGCGGCAGCACGAAGCGCATGGGCCAAATGATATGCGGCGCTGACGCCAACAAGACTTCACGTTCAATCAGTGCTTCACGCACCAGTCTGAATTCGTAATATTCGAGGTAGCGTAATCCGCCGTGTATTAACTTTCCGGAACGCGAACTGGTGCCTTCGGCCAGATCATCTTTTTCACACAGTACAACAGACAGCCCTCTGCCCGCTGCATCGCGAGCGATGCCAGTGCCGTTAATGCCGCCGCCAATTACAAATAAATCTACTGTTGCAGTATCGTCCACTGATGTCAGCCAGCTGTATAGTTTATTTTATTGTTAACACGGGTTTACCGGTGGCTTCTGGTGCAGATACCGATACACCTCATTGGCTGCCATCTTCGCTGCTTTGGTCACTGTGAAGACACTGGCGCCTGCAATGTGCGGAGTCAACGTCACGTTCGGCATTGACAGCAACTCGGCATCAAGAGGTACAGGCTCGATATCAAAGGTTTCAAGCACCGCGCCGGCGATAGCGCCGGTCTTCAACGCCTGTACCAGGGCCGGATAATCCACCAGTGGCCCTCGTGCGGTATTGATAAGCACAGCGTCGTTACGCATACAAGACAGTGACTCTGCGTTGATCATATGAGTAGTTTCATCGGTGACTCGTGCATGCAGCGTTAGTACATCTGATTCGCGTAGAATTTCCTCATAGGTGACTTGGGTAACACCTGCTGCAAGATCGTCCGGGTCGAGTTGCACATAGGGATCATTAACCAATATTTTAGACCCGAAAGCACGCAGCAATTTCACCAGCCGCGTACCAATCTGCCCGTAACCCACCACACCAATTGTCATTTCATGCAGTTCCTTGCCGGTTAAATCGGCACGGTACAGGTCACCACGCCATTGCCGGTTGCGCAGGCTTTCATGGCCAACCCGAATGCGGCGTGTTTCAGCGAGAATAGCACCGATGGTAAATTCAGCCACCGCACTTGCATTGCGACCGGGCGTATTCACCACCAGCACGTTGTGATCGCGCGCGGCGTTCATATCAATATTGACCGGACCGCCCCGCGACACCGCCACCATCTGCAAAGCGGGTAGTCGTTCAAACATCGACGCTGACAACGGCGCAAGATGAGTGACCAATATTTCTGCATCATCTATAAACCGGCATATTTCATCCGGATCACCAATGTACTCTTTGAGACCATCCATACCTGCGACCGCATAGCCATGCTCCATCGGCTCCTCCGGCCAACCGTTGGCCATACATTTCATGTCAAAAACCTCTCCACACGCGGCGATAATTTCTTTTTCGAACACCTCTGGCAACATGAACTGATCACCAATGATTGCAAGTTTTCTACTCACCGGGTTTTCCTGCTTGCGTTTCGATGTTCATAGGTTTGCTCTATTCGTAACAGTAGTAAGGTAATCACACATGCAAGTGACCACTTCGATGTTCCGCTAGCGATTTCCAGACAGGCGTCAAGCTACGGTGTGATTCAACGTAAGATGGATAAATTGATTTATATACAGCAGACAATTCTGGATCAGGCGCGATCATCTCATCCATAAGCGGCTCAACCCATTCAGCCACACACTCATCCATTGATGAATAATGACCGATAGAAACAGCCGCGATCATCGCGGCTCCCGCAGCTCCCGCTTCTTCTCGTGTGCTTGTCTGCACTGCCGATTCCAACGCACTAGCCACCATCCCCAGCAGCTGCCTGCTGCGTGTCGCCCCGCCGCTCACACACACTTCATCTGGAAGGGATCCCATCGCCAGGTAACAATCACGAGACGCCAAAGCTAGGCCTTCAAAAATTGCACGGGTAATATCACTGATGCCGTGACGACTGCAAAGCCCGGTAAAACCGGCGCGCGCATTGCTGTCAATAAACGGCCCGCGCTCGCCTGCTTCTGAGATATACGGTTGGTATAACAAAGAGGCAGGCGCTGCATCAGCTACCCATCCATCAAGCGATGACAATATGTCAGAGCGACTGCGTTCAACGCCAAACCCGCTGAGCACCCCGTCAATCAGATCCAGCAACCAGTCAATATTCAACGTGGCAGACATGTTCGACTGCATTTGTGTATAAACACCCGGCACCGGCATGCACATGGTATATCCCGTACACTCGGTATTTAGATCGATATCTGCAGCTTGCCGTGCCAGACGCATATGCATACCGGTTGAACCGATTATTGAGCAACCGCGGTCTCCGCTGCCTGCATACAAACCACCGCCAAGCGCTGTGCAAACCACATCTACATAACCCAACACCACCGGCGTACCCTGAAGCAGCCCGCACTCCTGCGATGCTGTCCGGTTAAGTGATCCGTGTGCTTCAACGCCATCGACCATTTCCGGCAGCAAGCTACGATGTTTTGCGAGACCAAGCACATCAAGCACCTCATCAGAATACTGGCGTGTTCGGTAGTCACCAAAACTGAAGACACCTTCCGACGGATCGGTGGCAATATCGCCTGTTAGTTTAAAATATAGCCAATCTTTACAATGAAACGATGACGTTGCTGCTGCAAAAACATTTGGCTTGTGTTGTTTAAGCCATCGTAACTGCGGTCCCTGCTGACACGCGTTCACTCCGGTACCGGTAAGCTCAAAGCGACGCCTATTGCCGCTGCTTGCTGTGATCTCATCGGCCAGATCGGCGGCTCGCGCATCCAGCCACAGTAAACCGTCAGCGACCGGATCACCATGCTCGTCAATTAACCACGTGCCATCGCCCTGGCCGGTGACGGCAATGGCGGAAATACGATTTTTAAGGTTGGGGATAAGCTCTGCAAGTTCACGTAATGTGTCACAGGTTTTGCTCCAGGTAAGAGCAGGACTCTGTTCAGCCCCTGCCCCGTCCACCAGCTGGTACTCATTTTTAACTGACGCGCTGTGTAGTTGTGTGCCCTTGAGATCAAAGGCGATCGACTTGATCACTGACGTACCGGCATCTATGCCTATCAGTATATCTTTCATCAGGCAACGTTCCGGCCATGGGACAAGGCCACCCACGTTTCACTGTCAAATAAATGCAGATCGTCTGCTGCTATAGCAACGCTAATCTCATCACCTTTGTTTAGTCGCACCCTGTCATGCTCTACGATCACAAGATTACTGCCTGCAAACGATGTTGATATATGAGTTTGATCACCGAGCCATTGATTCGCCACCACCGTCGCCACCACACCGGATGCAGCACGCCTTACCGCGTATGGCCTGATGCCCAACATCAGCTTTTTTACGCCCGCGATTCGCTCTAATACACGCGGGTCAAATTCACTGCTGGCGTATACCAGTGTTACCGCTTCCGCCAATAGCAGGTGCACACTGTTGTCGTGCAACTCAACGCTTGCAGCGAACACATTCATCGGTGGCTCTCCAATAAAGGTACCGGTGAAAAGATTGGCAGGGCTGTTCTTAAGATGGGCAGCCGTATCATATTGCTGCAGCAGGCCTGCTTCCATAACCGCAATGCGATCACCGAGTGCATTGGCTTCGGTCTGATCATGAGTCACCAGTATTGCCGTCAACCCACGCTCTTTTATAAAGTGCTTTATTCTGGCGCGCAGCACTGCACGCAGTTGCGGTTCGAGCTGACCCATCGGTTCATCAAGCAGGTGTAAATCAGCATCGCGAATAAGAGCCCGACCCAGGCTTGCCCGTTGTTGCTGACCACCTGAAATAGATACCGGATAGCGATCTAGAATATTTTCTATCTCCAGAAGCTGAGCCACATGAGCCACCCGCGATGCGATCTCAGACTTAGCGAGTTTCGCAGATTTAAGTGCGAAGGCAATATTGTCTCTGACCGTCAAGGGCGGGTAAAGTGAATAGCCTTCGAATGCCATCGCAACGTTTCGCCGCACTGGGGGTAGCTGATGGATTGGCGTGCCATTGATCTCAATAGATCCGCTGCTAACTTCTTCAAAGCCTGCGATCATGCGCAAGGTGGATGTCTTGCCGCAGCCGGATGATCCCAGTAAGGCAACGATTTCTCCGGCATTCACCTGCATGGAAAGGTCTTTTACGGCGTGCACACCGGTGCTCGCTACACCATATATTTTATCCACCCGGTGTAATTGCAATTGTGAAGTACTCACGCCACAGCCTCTGTCTTGGTATTGATCAATTCGACCCGCTTACCACTGTCTTTCTCAAACAAGTGTATGGCACTTGGATCAAACGAAACATGCACCGGACCCTGCTCAGGATCATCGAGTCCGGCAGGCCGTGAAAGCAACAGTTCCCGTCCACCGGCGGTTAACAACAAGGTTACTGTCTTTTCGTTTAACGGCGTCACCGCCTCTACCGTGGCGGCAATAGATTCTTCATCTGAGGCACTTGAAAAACGCAGAGCCTGCGGACGAATCCCCAGCACATACTCGCCGTTGGTGAGATCGGCTATGCCATTCTCAAGATAAATGCGGCTATTTGATAAGCTAATGTATTGGCCCTTATTATCACGCTGCGGCGTCACATCAAAAAGGTTAATCACCGGGTCACCGAATTGTTTCGCTATGTCAATAGTGGCAGGGCTAAGATAAATCTCGGCCGGAGTGCCGGTTTGCTGTATGTTCCCCTCCGTCATTACAACGATGGTGTCCCCCAGTGCCATGGCCTCTTTATAGTCTTGCGTCACATACACCACTGTGGTGCCCTGTTGAGCCAATAAGGCAGGCAGTTCAATACGCATCTCAAAGCGTAACTTAGCATCAACGTTTCGCAATGGATCATCAAGTAGCAGCAGTGAAGGTGAGCCCACCAGCGCACGTGCAAGAGCGGTACGCTGTTTTTGTCCGTTAGACAGCGCGCGTGGGGCATGGTCAAGCACCTGATCAATCTTCAACAACTCAGCCACCGATCTGACAGCAGCGTCAAGTCGACTGGCGGAACGTTCTTTCACCTCGATAGAACTCGCAATGTTCTTATAAGCTGACATATGCGGAAACAGAGCAAAGTTTTGAAACGCCATACCCACCCCTCTGTCCTCAGGGTCGACGCCACTCATGTCCTGCCCGTTTATCGACACCTGCCCACTGTCTGGCTCTATGACTCCCGCTATGGTGCGAAGCAACACTGTTTTACCGGCGCCCGACGGTCCGAATAACACCAGTGTCGATCCGGAATCCACCGACAGGCTAATGCCGTTAAGTACAGTATCGCCTTTGTAGCGTTTGACAATACGGTCCAGTTGCAGGCCTTTGAGTGACTTCTCTGTCATCCCTTTACTGCTCCGAGAGACAAGCCCTCTACAAGATATTTCTGTGCATATACTGCGAGCAATAAAGTCGGCGTAATAGACAATACAATAGCCGCTGCAATCTGTCCGTATTGGATACCGGAGGCGGTAACAAAAGCTAATGCGCCAACTGTTACCGGCTGCTTATCTGCAGATGCCAGCACCAGTGCAAAAATAAAATTGTTCCAGGCAAATATGAACGCCAGCAACCCGGCCGCTGCAATACCGGGGCCTGCCAAAGGCACTGCAATTTTTCTAAAGGTCTCAAACCATGAGTGGCCACCAATGCGATAGGCGTACTCAACATCCTCGGAGATATCTTCAAAGTAACCGCGCACGATCCACAATATCAACGGCAAGCAAATGAGTTGATACACCCAGATCAGTCCGAAGTAAGTGTCAGACAGGCCAAGCTTTTGAAAGTAGATGGTCAGTGGCAGCAACACCAACAGCGGCGGCGCAAATCGGAAAGACAACAAAGTAAAGGCAATATCCTCAGAGAAGCGCGTCTTGTGTCGTGCAAACGAGTAAGCGGCTGGCACCCCGAGAATCAACGCCAGCAACACAGCACCGACCGATAGCAGCACCGAATTACCCATATTTCTCATAAAGGCAATATCAAGAGAGGCCGCATTGGTCTCCAGTTTACCGGTAATAAGCGCACGGTAATTGTCAAACGTTGGCTCAAAAATAAAAGACGGTGGTATGCGTAAAATCGTTTCATTGGTCTGAAAAGACATCAACACAATCCAGAAGATAGGAAACATAAAAAACAAAATAACGAGTAGTATCGCCACGCCTCGTAAAAACGTTTCGAGTGGACTGGTTTCCAGCATCAGTATTTCACCCTCTGTTTTTTCACTATGTATAACCTTCTAGTTTATAAACCCGACAGCTAGTTCGCACGTTCACGAAGCTTAAGCCAGTTTTTAATAAAAATATTCGACAGAACAAAAGTGATTGCCCAGAGAATCATCATCAACGCTGCAGAGCGACCGATGTTCGTCGACTGGAAGAAGTTTAAATAAGCCTCCACTTGAAACACGGTCAATGTGTCACCCGGACCACCTTGTGTCATGGCGTAAATGATGTCGAATTGTTGTATTGAGTCGAGTAGACGAAACAATGTGGCAGTAAGGATGTAGGGCATCAACATAGGCAAAGTGATCTTCCAGAACACAAAGGTACGCGGTACCCCATCAAGTGCCGCCGCCTCAAATGGCTGCGATGGAAGGCTGCGTAAGCCCGCCAACAGCAAGATCATTATGAACGGCGTGTACACCCATATATCGACAAGTACCACAGTCAGCAAGGCGGTATCCGGAGAAGATGCCCAACGAAAGTCCTGAATACCTACCGATGACACCAGATAGCTCAAGATACCAAAGCCGGAGTTCGTCATTAACTTCCACATCAGCGCTGCAAGTACCGGCGCTGTCATTAACGGCATTAACAACATGATCGAAACAAAATTATTAAAGCGTGTGCGACGCTGCAACAACAGTGCAATACCAAGCCCCAGCATCAATTCAAGAGTGACCGTCGTGCCTGCATACACCAACGAGACTTTCAACGTGTTCCAGAAGTCAGGATCTGATAGAAAATTGAGGTAGTTCTCTCCCCAGTTAAACTTTCGAGCCCAGGGCTGGCTCAGGCGGTAGCGCTGCAACGAGTAGATTGCCGCTGTAACAAAAGGCACCAGAATGCCAATACAAACCAATAAGGCCGGTAAGCTCAATATATAAGGTAATACCCGTCGGCCGACTTTGATACGTCGTCTACGAACGCCGGGCAGATCGTTTTCGACTGTCATTTACAAGCTCGCCCCGGCGCGCTCCGCAGGTTCGAACACTGGTTGCAGAAATTTAGTTCAAGTCGGAAAACTTCAAAGCGTAGTTGCATGGGAGGTGACATGTGGTTGAACCATCGTTATTCGGTATGCCGGAGCACAACGGCATCTGCTCACTACTGAACCTCAACAGCCAGCACCCGCTGCACTGACTGTCGAGGTAATCGTCTGACCCGGGTTATCCGAGATCAGCCTCCTTCAACTGGCGGTTCACGCTTTCTGCCAGTTTATCGAGCCCTTCATCAACAGGCACTTCGTTGGCCACCATTTTTTGCAGGGTGGCAGCCCATTCAGTGGTGAGATCAAAGAACAAAGGTTGTGCGGTGAATTGAATCTTCGCACCCGGAGCTGATACATCATGCATATCAACATAACCAGGATAGCTTTTGTCCAACCGCTCCCTGAAGTCTTCATCGGCCCATACCGACTGTCGAACGGGATTAACGAAATCCATTTGCGTAGCGCCAAACAAACCGTGCTCAGGTCCCGATGCCCACTGCATAAAGTACCAAGCCGCATCCTTTTTCTTCGAGAACTCAGACATGGCAAGTGACCAGATCCAGATATTCGGCGAAGGTGCATCAGCAGCCGGGTTGGCAGCAAAAGGCGCATAAGCAAGATTACCCGCTTCTTTGTTATCACCGCCATTCATAAAGTAGCCAAGGATGTCAGCATCGTAGATCATGGCAGAGGCACCGGCACCGAGATCAGTACCTACCTGATACCAGGTGTGCGTTGACCAGTCCGGTGCACCGCTGTCCTGAATCATCTTCACCCACTTGCTGTGCATATCCTTTGACACATCGGTATTCATGGCTGCGGATAACTTACCGTCTGCACCAACGTTCAAGTCTTTCTGGCCATAGTTTGCATAGGCAGACAGAAAGCCCGGATGGATCGATGCCCATGAACGCGAGCCCCTTACCCCAATGCCGTAAACACCATCGATTGATGCCTTGGCCTGTGCCGCGGTATCAACCAGTTCATCAAGATTGGTTGGCACCGATAAGCCGGCTTTCTGAAACATATTGCGATTATAAGCAAGGTTATTCTGTTCATAGCCCCATGGTATACACCATTGTTTTGCATCAGCCGAACCCAGCTCACCGCCTGGCTGCCCGTTCCATGCACATGACTTACGCACACCAGGCAACATGTCATCCCAGTTATAGGATGCCGCGGTTTTTTCAGGGTCACCAATCCACTCATTGAGATCAGTGATCCAGCCTGCAGGCCCGTAAGTCCAGGTCATGTAGGCGCCCGTCATAAACGCATCATATTCTGTTGACCCTGATGACAACGCAGCGGTGACCTTGTCAAAGTAGACATCTTCCGGGAAGACATCGTACTGCACATCCATCCCGGTCAGCTGCTTGAAATTATCAAGATTGGCGATCATCGCATCGGTGTAGGGATGTTTGTTAAGCAGCAGCTTTACGCCGGTACCGGAATGCTTTTTCCAGTCGAAATCTGCCGCCATGGCATTGGTGGCCATCATATTAACCAGTGAACCAGCTGCTGTTGCACTGACCCCAAGGCCTGCCAGACGCTTGATCAAACCTCGTCGACTCAGCCTGCCATTCAAAAACGAATGGACCAGATCTTTCTCTTTTTCATACATACGCTTCTCCTCCTTTGATCTGCGATGCAGATCAACAATGTTTACCTGAACACCGACTTCGAACACCTCCTACGGTATCTGTTAGACACCAGGTGTAAGAGCGTTATTCAGGCTCTAACATGAGCGTACGTGCTGTACGCTCGTCCGTCACCAAACCACTTAACAAGCGGCTTGCCAATACAGATTTTATCGCACGAGTTTTAAAACTACCGCCTGCAATCGCAATGATGCGATTGTTTTTCAAATCTTTTAACGTCAAAGAAATTGTGCGCGCTGACAGCTCAGTCGCTATCGCATTGCCGCCATCGTCAAAGTAGTGGCCTAATATTTCACCAGCACCGCCGGCATGCTTCACGTGTTGCAGCTCCAGCGGTTCAATCATTCCTGTTGATACCAAAGAAGCTTCTGATTCGGTACTACCAATGCCAACGAGTTTTAATTCAGTGTTACGCGCTAATTCAAATATTTCTGATATGCCGCGCTGCCCAAGCAACACCTTGCGATCTTCAACGGTATTTGCGAGAAACGGTACTGGCATAACATACGCCTCTGCCGATGTGCGTTCTGCAAGGCGATGAATCACATCGTGCGGACTGGCCAGAAATTTTCGTGTTAGTCCGCCAAGTAAGGAAACAAAGTGAGTTGCATTGGTAGGCTTTGCGGGAAGATTATCAACACAGGCCGCGAGCGTACGACCATGCCCAACACCGATTGATGGACATTTACTGTCAAGCTCTTGCCGTAAAATTTGAGCCCCCGCGATTCCGAGCGCTTTCAACGGAAGATCACTTTCACCCAGGTCTGGGACTACCAGGCAACTGGATAGATCATAACGTTTAGTAATCTGTGCTTCGAGTTCTATGCACTCACTGATGTCACCGTCAATAAAGACAGTGACCAGGCCATCCCGGTTGGCTTTGTTAATCAATCGATGCGCCTTCAGGCTGTTTAACCCGAGCTTACGCGCAACATCAGCCTGACTAAGCCCCGCCGCATAGTGAAGCCACGCAGCCCGTGCTGCCATGCTGCTTTCCACGTCTGAACTGATCACAACCGTGTGCTTCCAGATGCAAGCAAAATCAATTTGACTCCCCCTTGAAACAACAACGCCGACTCGCACAACAGTGCAAAGCGCTTC